>JAUSPT010000088.1 GCA_030652805.1 bacterium
CGATAACTTCTTCAGTATTAAATATCGAGGGCTGCCCCCAGCCTTTTCTAATTATCTCGCAAGCTCTTCTTAAAAACTTATCCGGGCTTTTCTTGCTCAATAGAAAATTGCTACTGGGTTGCAATAATATCATTTCATCGATTACATCGAGTATCAGATAGGTTAAGTCATTCACTCCATCAGAACCATCAACCTTTAATCCACCATTATTAATATTGGCAAAATCGGTATAGGTCCCACTTTCTGCTAAAGTTACTCCTACTTTGGGCGGTGCCGGTTGGTTGTTAAACTTTATCCAAAAATACTCTAAAAGTTCCTTTGCTTTCTCCTGGTTCAGCGTCCCCTCTTCCAGCTCCTTTTTATAAAAGGGGTATAGATGCTGGTCTAATCTGCCGGGGTTAAAGGAGTCCCAAGTATTAAGTTCGGTGATAACTCCTAAGTGAACGAACCAGTACATCTGGAGGGCTTCCCAAAAATTTCGGGGAGGATGGACGGGGATATGCGAACAAACTTCGGTAATTTTGAAAAGTTCCTTTTTTCTTTGAGGATTTTTCTCGGCTTTAGCCATCTCTAAGGCTTTTTCGGCATAGCGCTCGGCAAATCTGATTATCGCTTTAGCACAGATAAGCATTGCTTTTAACTCTTCCTGTTTATCATAAGCTTCGGGGTCATTTAAATAATCAAGATTCTGCATACTTTTCTCTATATCCCGGATAAAATCAGAAAAACCTTTATAATATATCTTGTCATCTGCCACCGTATGTCCGGGAGCTCTCTGCTCCATGAATTCGGTAAATATTCCGGCTGTGTAACAGTCCTTCCACTCCAGAGTCATCTCTTTAAATATCCGACTGCGCATTGACCTGTTTTCCCAATAAGGAATAATTTTCTCTTTTTGAATTTCCTTTATTTTCTGATTTACTGTAAAAAAAATCTTCTTTCGATTATTAATCAGTTCGAGGTCTTCCAGACTGTGACAACATAATTCAGGAAAGGTGGGAGTCGCCCGGGGGTGTTCCCCTCTTTCTCCTACAATAAGTTCTCCTTCACCAATACATATACTTTTATTTTCCAGAACATATCCAAAAACTAAGGCACGAAGAACAGGAGCTGAAACTGTTCCGTTGTACTTCTTATAGGCTTCAGTCACTAAATTTGCCCGCTCAATAGAAATATAAGGTTGTGTATCTAAACTTTCCTGTCTTAATTTTTTTACTCTTTCATTCATATAGATTAACCTCTTAATTTTACATTCAGATTAAACTTCCTTAAAATCATTGCAGACCCCATTCTCTTTAAAACTAAAATAACCATTCCCACCGATTATAATATGGTCTAATAAAACAATATCTACAGTTTTGAGGGCGGCTTTTATAGCCTTTGTTATACTGCAATCATCCTCTGATGGTTTTAAGGATTCTCCGGGATGATTGTGTGAAATAATAACGCCTGTCGCATGATTGTGTAATGCCCGTTCAACAATTTTTCTGGGATATACTACTGATTTATTAACCGTTCCTTTTTGTATAGTCTCAACTGCCAGCAGACGATTTCTGCTATTTAAGAACATGACTTTAAATTCTTCGTCAGCTGATCCTTTTAAAGAAGCTTTCAGATAATCATAGACAACATCTGGTGAAGAAACTAAATCTTTTTTATAGAGCCCCTTCTCAAGGTAAATTACTGAAATGTCTTTTAAAAAATTGAGAAACAAGGCACCATGTTCGGAAATACCACAAACTTTTTTCAGCTCTTTCCTGTCAGCATCCAATACACCATTGAGTGTTTTGAATTCAGATAACAACTGCTTTGCAATAGGCTTAGTGTCTTTTCTGAGAATGGTAAAGGATAAGGCAAATTCCAGCACCTCGTAATCAAGCCATCCTTTTATCCCACCGCTTTTGTACTTTGCCTTTATTCTCTTGCGATGTCCAAGATAATCTGGTTTTAAAGCTTTACTCACCTATCTACCTTCAGCCTTTCACTGTATTTTTCCCAATCCGGCAAGAAAGCAAACATCAGACTTTTGAATAATTTGCCATGATTAGGGATTTTCATATGCAGCAGTTCATGAACAATTACGTAATCACAAAGTTCTCTCTCCATTTTAAAAAGTTTAGTGTTAAATGTTAATCTTCCATTTTGCGATAATGATGCCCACTTGTTTTTCATAAAACGCAAATGTATATCTTTCGGCTCAACATCCAGTTTCTCTGCCCATTTAAAAATGTTTGATTTAAACTTCTCTGACTCATTTGATTGGTTCAGACATTCTCTATTTTTACTTAGAAGCATTGGCATTTATCTTCTCTCCAGTTTCAGAATCTTCTCAACAAGTTCAACAGCCTTTGTTTTATTTTCTTCTTTCAGTAGTATCTTATACAACTGTGTGGTTAGCTCTCTCTTCTCCTCACTGTTTAATCTCCAGTTGGGATAATCTTCAAATATGCCATTAATCTTTACTGCCAGTGTATCTGGCTTTGAAATTCCGCTCTTCTTAAATAACCAGAAAATCGTAAAAGTATTAACATCAAAATTCTTTTCAGTCTGCTCCTTGTGTGCCTGATTAATCTCTCTGATAATTTCTTCTAATCTTTTTAAAGCTTCAAGAGTCATAATGCGTCTGTCATCATACAGCTCAATAACAGTCTGTGCCTTTTCACCTATGGAGATCAAATATGGCTGGGTATCCCGATTATCATCAATAAACTTAATAATGCTTTTTCTTAAATTAATTATCTTAACATTATTAGACTTATCGCTTTTCTTTAATACCTCAAGAGTATCTTCTTTTATCTCATAAATCGGAAGCATGGAGGAAATGTCTGTTGTATAAACATGCTTTTTAACCAGGTCAGAGGTCTTCCGCATCAACTCCTTATCCAGAAGAATCCTTTTGGCAAAGGCATTTCTAATAATGCTGTAAAGATAAGAAATTCTCCAGTAATCATTTATATAATCCCTTAAGAATTTATCTGGTGAGATAATCTCATAAAGCATTTCAAGCTGCTTAAAGAACTTGTAAAAATCTTCTCTCTTGTCTTTATCACTAAAAATTTCAATTGCTCTTTCAACCGTTTTATCATCAAATCTACGTCCTATCAATTCAAGATATGGCCTGGCTTTACCTTTCATCAGGTTTTCAAAGGTTGATTTCAATATATCTATATTTCTGATAACACTTGCCACAACATCTGAATCAAAAGCCAGTGCCTTTTCGAGTCTTTCAAATATACCAACAAAATCAAGAACAAATCCTGCAGGTTTCTTTAAACCATCTTCATCCTCGTAAGGCCTGTTAACTCTGGCTATGGCTTGCAAAAGAGTATGATCCTTCATGGGCTTGTCTAGATACATACAATAAAGAATGGGGGCATCATATCCTGTTAATAACTTATCAGTAACTATCAATATCTTTGGCATCTTTGTTTTGTTTGGGAAAATCTTGCCTTTCAATTCCCGCTCCTTATACTCGCTTAAATAGTGCTCTTTTAAGAATGCCCTGTCATTTTGAGCCTGACTATAAACAACTATGGAATATTCAGAAGGAAGATATTTATCCAATGCTTTTTTATACAAGGCACACGCTTCTCTGTCTACCGCAACCAGAAATGCCTTATAGCCCATAGGTTCAACATTTTCCTTATAGTGTTTAGCTACAAACTCAGCAACTTTCTTAACACGGTCTTCGGATTTTAGGAAATTCTTCAAACTTACTGCCTTATCTAATAATTTGTTTAATTCCTCTACATCACTAACACCTTCTTTTTCCATCAATGCAAAAAATTCCTTCTCAAGCATTTCTTTAGGTACTCTTATCTCGCTTGGAGCAAGTGTGTAATGCAAAGGGAGAGTAGTACCATCTTCAATTGATTCTGCAATGGAATACTTATCCAGATATCCTTTTTCATCCTCTTTGCCAAATATCTTGAACGTGCCTTTGCCATAAAGAATCTTATCAATGGGCGTACCGGTAAAGCCAAAATATGTTGCATCGGGAAGTGCAGCTATAAGATAATTGCCCAGGTCGCCGGTAGTAGTTCTGTGCGCTTCATCTATCAGCACAAAAATATTATCTCTTTTGTTGATATCCTTTGGCATGCCTTCAAATTTGTGAATCATTGAAACTATAAGCCCGCGGTAGTCTGAAGAGAGAAGTTCTCGCAATTCCTTTTTGGAGTCTGCTATTTTCATTCCTTTTCCTTCTTTAAAACCGTAGGCATCAAGATTTCTGAAGAGTTGACTTTCCAGCTCATTTCTGTCAACAAGCATAATAACTGTCGGCTTTTCAAATTCTGGCTGCTGCAATATTTTTTCTGCTGCTACAATCATGGTGAAGGTTTTACCTGCACCTTGTGCATGCCATATAAGTCCTGTCTTCTTTTCCTCCTCCAATGCCCTATTAACTATCTTTTCCACTGCTCTTGTCTGGTGCTGACGCATAATTATTTTGGATAATACGTCATTTTTCCGGAAGAAGATAATATAATCCTTTATAAGTTGTAATACACGACCCTTATCGAAGAAAGTCTTGACCTTCTTCTCAAAATTTCCTTTTTCCACATCTTTCCAGTTAAAAAGTCCTTTTCTGTCAAGATTCCAGGTTACTCCATAATAAAAATCAAGCAGGTGGGTAACATCAAATATCTGATTTGAGGCCATCATCTCGGGTGTTTCAGAATGGTAGCGTCTTATCTGGGCAATTCCTTCTTCAATTCCTTCCCGCTTGTTGGCATTTTTTGTCTCTGCAATTATTACAGGAATACCATTTATCAGGAATATAACATCTCCTCTGTTGGTAAATTTGCCGTTGGTGTATTGCCATTCATCTGTTACGTGAAACTGGTTATTTTCAATGTTATCATTATTAAAGTCAATAAATCTTATATTTAGCTCCCGTTTATCCCTCTCATAGTAAACAGATTTCTCACCTTTAAGATATTGCAGGATTTCCTGATTGCCTTCTATTGAACTCTTTACATTTCCCATCCGTTTTATGATTTCATTCGCTTTTTCGCTATTGATTATGCCCTTATTCAGATTGATTAACTGTTCTTTAAGGATATTGTAAAAAAATAATCCTGCCTCACCTTGTCTTAAGGCTACAGCTTCATCTCTGGTTAAATAAGTCCATCCGATTTGCCTGGCATATTTAATCAACGGTTCCTGGACTATTTTTCGTTCAGACATTTTAATTAACCTCTACATCTAAATCTCTCACTCTGATTTTCACTCTGATTTTTCCAGTCATTAACTGGTTAAGCATGGTTCTGAATAAAGCTTGAAAGGTTTGTTTTTTGGATTCGGCTTGGGAAAGTTTTTTATCTATTTTATCTATTGCCTTTATTATATCCAATTGCTCGCTTATATTAGGGAAAGGAAATCGATAGTTTTCCAAATCCTGACGTTGTAAGCTTGGTATTGTTGTTTTTGCATGCTCGCCTGAGAGTTGATTTATTGACATATAATAATAAAGGAATTTGGGGGTAACCATTTCTGATTTCCATTCAAGATAAAAAGTAGTATCGGATGGCCAGCAAGGTTCTAAAAATAAATGAACAGCTCCGGCATTACCCTTTCTTCCTACAATTAATGTAGGGAAATTAATCAAAGGTTTTTCACACCATGCGTAAATTCTGCTAGAGCCGACCACTGGAATTTGACCTATTATTTTTGGCTTTTGTTTCCCATACTTTATTTTTGCAAATTCATTTATTTTTCTTACATCCCAACTCTTCGGCATCAAACCAATATCGGTTTCTTTTTGTTCTTCGCCATGCAAGCCTTCAGTGAAAAGTTTATTCATAAGGGATTTCTTTAGCTCTCTTGTTGTTTCAATTATTCTATCCTGTTGTTCAATAGCCTGCTGGATTTTTGACAGGACAAAAGCAATTTTCTGTTGTTCTTGTATTGAGAAAAAAGGAATTTTTATGTGCAGTATTGCCTTGCTTGAATGCTTAATTGTTACTCCTGTTGTATATTTTTCAATAGTTCTTTGAACATAGATTGTTTGCAATACATAATAAACGTAGTCTGAAAATAAATCCTTGTTTATAATTACTACTTTACGTATTCCTGATGAATATGCACCCTCTAAGCCTTGCTTAACTATCCCCGGGCTACCATCAAAAGTAATTAAAATATCTTTCTTTTTGCATAGTTTTAATTTTTTTGAAGTTGTATAAGTCTTATCATCTCGGCTACCTGAGATATCAACTACTCTTAAAAATCTTACCCCTTTCTTATCTTTATTATAATTTTCACTTCCTGGCTCAGTGCCTCTTTCAAATTGAATATATTTATCAACATTAACAACTTCCCAATCTTCAGGGATCAGTCCGATTTCTGTTTCTTTGAAACCGTTTTCTATTACTGCTTTGGTTTTCATTCTTCCTTCAAGAATCCTCTTTGTGTAATATTTTTCATTATCTCGTTAAGTTCTCTGTCTGTCTTTTTTCTTTCCTCTTCAAGCTCTGCTAGTTCAACAAGTATCTCATCAACATCCCGATATTCTTCTTCTTTGCCATTACCAACATATCTTGACGGGCTTAAATTATAATCGTTCTTCTCGGCTTCTTGGTTAGTGATTATTCTTGTAAATTTGTCTATGTTCTTCCAATCATGAAACGCCTTAGCTATTTTTTCAATCTTATCATCTGGTATGAAATTCTTAGGTCGTCCTTTTTCAAACTCTAAAGAGGTATTCATCAACATAATCCTGTCTTTTCTTTCCTTTGGCTTGTTTTTGTTCAGTATTAAGATAATTCCTGGTGCAGTTGTGTTATAAAATAGATTTTCGGGCAAAAGCAAAACTGCCTCTATCCAGTCACTATCTACGAATGCCTTGCGGATTTCCTTTTCTCTGTTACTTCCTTTGTTTCCTGAACCCCTTGCAACAGAACCGGTATCCAGAACTATTGCAGCTTTTCCGTTCTTGTTTAATGAAGCAAACATAAGCTGGATCCATCCCCAATCAGCAGAGCTTGTAGGTGGGTAACCATTATTAAAGCGGTTGAATGTATCAGACTCATAAAACTCACTGTTATAGCCATCTTGATTCCACATAGGATTAGCCACAACTAAATCAAAGGTTTTCAATATACTCCCCTCAAGAAATTTCGGGTTACGGAGTGTATCTCCTATTGCAATGTCGCCTTCCATATCGTGAATAATCATATTCATCTTTGCCATTGCATAGGTAACGTAATTCTGCTCCTGTCCGTAAAGTCTCAAAGGTTTTAAAATCTTCTTCTCTTTTTCCTTAAGAGCAAGTTGGGATTTAACAAGTAATCCTCCCGAACCACACGCCGGATCATAAACCTCTTGACCTTGCTCAGGATCCAAAATATAAGCCATAATCCAACCGACTTCTTTGGGAGTGTAAAACTCTCCTGCGCTCTGCCCCTGCCCTTCTGCAAACTTGCGAAGCAGATATTCGTATGCCCTTCCAAGAATGTCAGGTTCAGCATCTTTTAAGCCAAGCCTATTCCTGCTAATAATCTCTATCAAACTGCTTAGCTTACCATCATCTATTATTCTCTGCCCGCTTACAGTGGCATTAAAATCAACTATGTCAATTACCCCCTGTAATTTCGGATTTTCTTTTGCTATTGCACGAATAGCATCTGTCAATTTCTCTCCGATTTTGGTTGTCTGCTTTCTTATTTGTTGCCAGGCTGCCTGTTTTGGAATAAAGAATCTCACCAAATTATGGTCTTTTGAAACAATCTCTATTGCGGTTTCTCCATCCCCAAATTCTTCAGAAAGTCTTTTAATCTCATCCTCAAAAACATCAGAAAGTCTTTTCACAAAAATCAGAGGCAGGATGTAATCCTTGAACTTTGGAGCATCCACAGCTCCCCGAATACTACAGGCAGCATTCCACAACCATGTTTCAAGAGTTTTAATGTCTAACATATCTTAACCAATCTCCTCGAAATTTAATTAATAAATTCCCCCAAATCCTCCGGCTTAATCTACTATTTCCACACCTTTAACTGCTCAAATTTCACTTTAAATTTCTTAAAGAATTTCTCAATCTTTTGTTTTTGCACATAAGGAATTATTACACAACCTGCAGAAAGTTTCTGGCCGCCTATCTCCTGTAATAAACCTTTATACTTGTATCCTTTTCTTGTCTGTTCGTAAAGTTGCCTGTTGAATCTTGCCTTTTCTTTCTGAAGTAAGCTGCTTATCTGAAAAGAATAGATCAGATAAGGTTTTTGTTGCAGTAATATAGCGGATGGTATGTCGGATGGCTCTCTCAAGTAGAGAATCTTTCCTTCCTGAAAGATGTTCTGTAGTAAACCCGTATCTGTTTTCTGCAATTCAGCTAAAGTTCTTATGGTTGGCTGAATATTTCTGCCTATTTCGGATTCAAGTTCTATTACTTTATCGTGTATCTCTTTCTGGGTGTTATAATCGGTTGTAAGTATAAACAAGTCAACGTCTGACCTGGAAGTAAATTCTCCTCTGGCAAGACTGCCATAAAGGATAATAGCTTTTACATCTTCAATTTTGGAAAGCTCTTTTGCTATCTTTTTAAGTATTCTCTTCATTGATCTTCTCTCCAAATCTTTTTTCAAAAAACTCAATTATTACTTTTAAATTATCTGTTACCGCCTTCGCTCTTTCGCCATTAATTCCGTCATAACCCAAATCTCCATAAGCAAACCATATTTTACGCATTGCCTGGTTTATTTCAACAGGAAAATTTTCATTTGAATATTCATGTCTACTCTGGTGGTCGCCAAAATGCTCTCCCTTTCTAGCAGCATCAGCTTCTACCAACTGCTCAACAACCTTTGTGCCCAAATCACCAACCACTGTGCTCTGCTTGTTGTGATAGGCAGTTAATGTTGCTTCATACTTCTCTTTTGCTAATTCAAAATGTTTCTGAAAATCTCCCATTTTTCATCCTTTCATTTTTCGTTATTGTAACGAATTATGGCTATTTTGTCAAGTTTTTCGTTATTGTAACGAAGGTAGGAGTTGCCTGGGGGTATTAACCTCTTAATTTTACCTTCAAATTAAACTTCCTTAAAATCGCAGATACCTCGGATAATTTTTCTTCCGAAGGAGATTGTGTAGTTGCTAACTTATAAGTCCTTCCCAATCTTCCGTATTTATCTATGCCAATATAGTGATAAGGGAGAAGATTGACCTGAGCAATTTTTAAGGAAGACAAAAATTCTCCCGTTTCCCTGATGTTTTGATAATCATCATTTATACCGGGGATTACCGGAAAACGAATAAAAATATTATTGTGAATTGAGGAGAGTTTCTTCAAATTTTCTAAAATGAGCTCATTAGATACCCCGGTATATTTTTTATGCCTTTCGCTATCCATTATCTTAAGGTCGTATAAAAAAAGATCTATTTTAGGGGTTATTTTGTCTAAAATTCCCCAGGAAATATATCCGGAGGTATCGACTGCGGTATGGATCTTCTTTTCTTGGCAACAAATAAGGAGACTCTCTAAAAATTCAGATTGCCCCAATGGCTCTCCACCGGAGAAGGTCACCCCTCCGCCGGATTCTTCATAAAATACTAAATCTTTCTCTGCCTCTTTTATAACCTCTTCAGTGGTTAGTTTTTTTCCTATCATTTCCCGGGCTAAGGCTGGGCATTTTTCTATACACTTTCCGCAAAGAATGCATTTCTCTTTATCAGTAACCGGCTTTTTATTTTTCATTTGGATAGCACTTGAGGGGCAATTCAAAGAACATACTCCACAGCCAATGCATCTATCTTCCCAGAATACCATTTCCTGCCCGCTTAATTGGCTTTCGGGATTCTGGCACCACCAGCAATTAAGCGGACATCCTTTTAAAAAGACTGTAGTTCGAATTCCTGGTCCATCATGAATCGAATATCTTTGAATATTAAAAACTGTTCCTGTAGTCATAAGAACAGATTTTGTCAAAGGACCGTCCCCAGACAAAGTTTGATGATTTTTTGGGCAATTTTTTCAGGAGTAAAACCAAAATAATCGGCTAATTGCTGATCGGGTGCACTCTTACCGAAAGACTTCATAAATACTGTGTAATAAGAATCGTTTAATAATTGATACCAACCCTGGCCGGTATTAGCTTCAATTACTACCCGAAGTGCGTCTTTAGGCCCCAGAACCTCTTCTATATATTTTTTTTCTTGTCTTAAAAATTCTTCTCTGTCCGGAATAGATACTACTCGACCGGTAATACCGTTCACTTTTAAGATAAGATTTACCTTTACGGCTATCGAAACTTCACTACCGCTGGCCATTAATACCACCTGGGGTACTTCTTTCTCTTTGTGGGATATTACATAACCGCCACAGGAGAATTCTTTTACGCCGTGGTATTTTTCCAGATGAGGTAAATTCTGCCGGGATAAAACCAGGGCAGTAGGACCTTCTGTTCTTTTCAAAACTTCCTTCCAAGCTAATTTGGTCTCTTCTTCATCGGCAGGTCTGATGACTTTTAAACCGGGGATAAGTCTTAAAGATTCCAGCTGTTCCACCGGCTGATGAGTAGGGCCATCTTCTCCCACCATTATAGAATCGTGGGTAAAGATATAGATTACCGGGAGTCCCATTAAGGCAGCCATTCTAATAGCCGGACGCATATAATCAGAAAAAACAAAGAAAGTGGAACAATATGGTCTCAATCCCTTGTGTGCTGCTATGCCATTAACAATCGCCCCCATAGCATGTTCTCTAACTCCAAACCTGAGGTTTCTACCTTTAAAACTGTTTTTTTGAACTTCTCCATAGTTATTAAGATATGTTTTGGTAGAAGGAGATAAATCCGCTGAACCTCCGATAAGATAAGGAATTTTATCAGCAAGTTCATTTAAAACTACCGATGAGGCCACTCGGGTAGCTACCGGAGATTTTATTTCCAGGCTATCTAGTTCTAAATCTTGAGGAATAATTAAATTTAACGCCTTATTCCATTGCTTTTTTAGTTCGGGGTATTTTTTGCCCCATTGGGTAAATTTATCTTCCCATTCTTCTCTTTTTTGGGTAAGCTGTCTTTTTCTGTTTTTAAAAAATTCTTTGACCTCAGAGGAGACATAAAATTTTTCATCTAAGGGTAATCCTAAATTTTTCTTTAAACCTTCTATTTCTTCTTCACCCAGGGGTGCGCCGTGACAGCTGCAAGAATCCTGCTTGGTAGGTGCACCATACCCAATATGGGTATTTGCTATAATTAAAGTGGGTTTATCTTCGCTCTCTTTAGCTTTAATAATAGCTGCTTTAATTTCTTCAATACTGTGGCCATCAATATGATCAATTACTTTCCATTTATAAGCCCTAAATCTATCGGCTACCGACTCGGTAAAAGTAGCTTTAGTCTCTCCGGCAAGACAGATTTTGTTATTATCATAGATAGCAATTAACTTTCCCAGACCCAGGTGTCCGGCCAGTGATGCAGCTTCGGAAGTAATCCCCTCCATCATACAGCCATCACCTAAAAGGGTATAAGTATGGTGGTCAACAATCTTATAATCCTCGGCATTAAACCTGGCTGCTAACATCTTTTCTGCTAATTCCATTCCCACCGCATTGGCAAAGCCCTGTCCCAATGGTCCGGTAGTGACTTCGACCCCGGGAGTTTTTCCATATTCAGGATGACCGGGAGTTTTAGAATTAAGCTGTCTGAATTTTTTTAAATCATCGAGAGAAAGGTTATATCCCGAAAGGTGTAACAGAGAATACAACCAGGCTGAACCATGTCCGGCAGATAGCACAAAACGGTCTCGGTCTGGCCAATCTGGAGTAGAAGAATCGTATTTTAATACATCTCCAAAGAGAACTACACCGATTTCTGCACAACCCAAAGGTAATCCCGGGTGACCGGAATTAGCCGTCTCTATCATATCTACAGCCAACCCTCTTACTATATTAGCGATTCTATAAAACAATTTATAATTCCTCCTTCTCTTATGAATACTGATATTAAATATTTTACACTTATTTTTTTTCTTCTACAAACTTTTTTGTTTTATATAATATTACTATATAAGTTGATGATGG
>JAUSPT010000089.1 GCA_030652805.1 bacterium
ATCGTAGCCAAAACTTTGATAAAGCTTTTTTCTTTCTAGATATATTTTATGATTCTCAAGAACTTCCTTATCCAAAATTTAATCCTTACTCTCTAACCATCATTATCCCGCACTTGGGACAATTCATTGAAGCACACGGCATACCTGCTTGATGTACAACCTTTGTCCCACAAGCAGGGCAGACACAATTTCCTCCAGGGCCTGCGCCCTGACGATTTCCTCCGCCTTTACCTCTGCCTCTTCCCATTCCTGGACCTTGCCCTAAAGGGCCTGTCCCATCTCCTCTTGGCATACTAATCACCTCCTAAATTGAAATTGCTTCATTTGGGCATTGATTTACGCAAGCGCCGCATTCCACGCAATCATCGCTGATTACAGCCCTTTCATTCTCGATCTTTATCGCATTAACCGGACAAATATCTTTACACGTTCCACAACCATTGCATTTCTTTTTATCAACTTTGACTGCCATCACTGCTCCTTGTCTACCTAGACAACACCCGCGCAATTCCAATTAGCGCGGGGTGTCCCATTATTACTTTTTCTTATTCGGTATTCCAGAGTGCGAACCTACGCTTGGGCTGGAATTCGCCTTAAATTCTCCTCTTTTATATTTCTCAATCGCTTCTTTAACCGTGCCTGATGCGCCGGTAAAAACTTCTACCCCCGCCGCCTGTAGTGTTTGAAAAGCATTCGGCCCGACGTTTCCCGTAACCACAGCCTTAACCTGTTTTGAAGCAACCAGCTGCGCAGACTGAATACCCGCGCCTCCCATGGATTCGATATTCGGATTTCCAATAGCCTCGAATTCTAAAGTATCGGTATCAGCAATAATAAAATTCTGGCACCTGCCAAAACGCGGATCTACCTTAGAATCCAAATTTTTTCCTTCTGCTGTAACACAAATCTTCATATTCGTTCCTCCTTAATGATCACAGCCCTCTTTATGCGGATGATCGCATTCGGTTTTATCTAAGCCATAGCCCTTACCCGCTCCTGGGTTACAAAGGCTCTCTCCACCTTCTAAAGTACCTTTTTTAAGCTGCTCAACTACCTCATCAATTTTTCCGCTTATCCCCACAATCGTCTTGATGCTAAATTCCTCAAAAAATGAGGTTGCCCGCATTCCCATTCCGCCGGCAACAATACAATTAACGCCTTTGTTATGCAAAAATTCGGGAATTGCTCCTGGCTGATGACCGGGATTCGCTACTTCCGCCCTCTTAGTTACCTTACCATTTTCAATATCAACAAGGGTAAAAGTTGGACATCTACCAAAATGAGCAGATACAAACTCTCCATCCGTAGATATAGCTACACGCATAATTCCTCCTCTTTAATAAAACAGAATAAGGAAATAGAAATTAAAATCTATTCCCTCATCCCATACTAGTTATTCACTCTTTTCTACCTGGGCTTTTTCTAATATCTCAATGCGGCTTTGGATACCTTCAAGCTGCTTTCTCAAAATATCAGCTTGGTTTTTCAAAATATCAGTTTCCTGTTTCAGAGTAATCTCAGTCGCATTAGGATACGCTCCGCCAAAAGCAGGCATCCCCATTGAAGCTCTTTGCCATCCAGGAACTCCAGTAACGTAAAACCAATTTCTATACCCGCGGCCACTACCTCTACCGTAAAAACCGCGGCCGATCATCGGCCTTACACCTGTACTATTTAATTCTACCGCGCAATACCCTCTACCACCGCCTGTCATTGCTCCTTGGCCTCTTGGCCCTGTTCCGTCAAAACCTGGCATAATTACCACCTTCCTTTCCGTTACTGAAAATCATTTCCATTAATAGGTAAAAAAATATAGCGATTACTTTTTACCGCTACATTGCTCGCATACACCGTAAAACTGTATAAGGTGATTAGTAATTCTAAACTTATATTTCTGCCCCAATCCCTTCTCTGTCTGATTTAGCAGCTCGACTTCTTCATCAATAAAATCAGTATAATCGATCACCTTGTTGCATTGCGTACAAACCAAATGATGGTGATGATGCGCTCCCTTAGGCCCTTGAGCAAATTCATATCGCGCTCTGCCATCTCCAAAATCAAGTTTATATACCATGCCGAGGTTTGATAATACTTCCAGCGTTCGATAAACAGTAGTCAACCCTACACTAGGATACTTGGGATGAATTTTCACGTATATATCTTCGGCACTTAAGTGTCCTTCGGATTTAGACAAAATATCAAGAATAGCCTCCCTGCCAGCAGTAAGCCTATATCCACAGCCCCTGAATTTCCCATGCCACCACCCTTGTCCTTTACAATTGCCTCTTGGCATTATATCTTTCTGCCTGCCGGTATGCAAGCTTAATGAAAATGATTTCCAGTTTCAAATATACAATATAGAGCTATTCTTGTCAAGCTTTATTAAAGATACTTACATTAAATAAGTTTTCTTTTTTTAGCCAGGTAATAAATATTGCAACAAGGACAAATCTGGCTCCAAACAGAAACTATTTTTGCAAACCTTGACCGCGGGTATTTACGAGAGATTGCGCAAAGAGGGCAGGCTTTATGAATAGAAGAAAAGAATGCTAAACATTTATTAAAAAATCCCTTCATCGTCTTGTTCTCCTCTCTTGCGTTTACCTTAAATGAGAAATCTACTTAATTATCATATAGCCGGCAATCGCCAAAAGGCAAACACCGAAGATTTTGCGCAGAATAACTTCAGGAAAACCAATAGCTAACTTAGCCCCAAAATAGCCTCCTAACACAAAACCCAGGCATATTAATCCTGCTACCGGAATATTGGCGTACCCTTGTTTGTAATAAGCCCAAGCCGCAAGCAATCCTATAGGCGGTATCAACATCGCCAAAGTAGTTCCTTGTGCCGCGTGTTGAGAAAAACCAAAAATATAAATAAGGCATGGCACAACTATAATACCACCACCTATTCCGATTAATCCGCTTGCCATTCCTGCAACTACTCCAAGAATTACATATAGCACTTGTGTCATATTATGGCCTCCTATCTAAATCAAATTTATGTTGTTTGATTAGCAATATTAACCCTCCTATAGCCATAATCAAACATAAAATCTGCCCCATGGTTAAATACCCAACGACAAACCCCAATTGCTGATCGGGTTGGCGAAAAAACTCTAGGAAAAATCTTATTACACCATACCCAATAAGGTATAAAGAAAAAAGGCCGCCCGGAATCCGTATTTTCTTTCGCACGCTCCACAGAATAATAAAAAGTATTACTCCTTCAAACAATGTTTCATAAAGCTGGGATGGGTGCCGTAATTGATGTGTTAAATCTAAAGGGAAAAACATACCCCATGATACTGTGGTAACGCGGCCGTACAGTTCGCCGTTAATAAAATTACCTAATCTGCCAAAAGTATACCCTAGAGGGACAGCGGGAGCTAATAAATCCGCAAGTAACCAGAAATTAAGTTTATATTTACGACAAAAAACAACTGTTGCAATAATTATTGCTATGAGCGCGCCATGATAGCTCATCCCATAAAGGCCAGTATATTGGAAACCGTTATTAATATCAAACGGTAAAAATATCTCTAAAGGATGTTTAAGGTAATAAAATAAATCGTAAAACAAAACATAACCTAATCTACCGCCAATTAAAACCGCCAGGATCAACCATGTAAAATAATTGGATATAGCTTCTTTCTTGAGTCCTATATTTTCTGTTTTGAGCCTATACAGAACTAGCAAATATACGATAAGAAAAGCCAACAGATACATTAACCCGTAGTAATGCACCTGAATAATGCCTATTTTTAGGAAAATAGGATTAATATGCTCAGGAATATGGCTCCACCAACTAATCAATTCTTTCATTATTGGAAAATGGCATTCTAATGGCAATCGTGTTATATATATTTCGATTTAATGAATACTCCCCGGGCTAAAGCCCGGGGTTTCAAACCTTCTGCATAATCTGGTTATTTACTTTGCTCATCGATGTACTTTTTAATGACTTCCTCATCGACATGACCTACTGATTCAGCAAAATAGCCATCCGACCAGAAGCTATCGCCCCATAAGAACTCTTCCAACTCCGGAAACTCCTTGCGGATTACCCTGCTTGTTCCGCCTTTCAATATCTGGACTGCGTCAGCGATACTATCGCTTGCCTGCAACTGTATCAGCAGATGCACATGGTCGTTTTGAATATTTAACTTACCTATCCACCAACGGTTTATCTTACAGGCAGCATAGAGTAACTTTTTCAAACGATAGGCTATTTTGCCCCGTAATACCCTTTTTCGATACTTAGGCACCCATACCAAATGGTATTGCAGTTTGTGCCTTGTATGCGCGCCTCTCCAATATCTGGCCATAACCAGATTATGCCATATTGCCCTTCGCGAAGCCAGAAAATTTCTGGCTTCGCTCGCAGCCCTTTACTGCCCCGGGCTAAAGCCCGGGGATAGTCGGTCTGTTATTATACTACATTTAAGCTATTAACATGGAGAAAGTGTCCAGATTTTTAAGATTCTAATGCCCCATAACAAGGTATCTCCTCCTAGACGGGCAGT
>JAUSPT010000090.1 GCA_030652805.1 bacterium
AAACATGATGCTTCTTTCCTTATCTCCTTAAATATTTTCGCAGATACTATTAATATTTTCCTGACCCCATCCCGAAAGCTTTCGGGATGGGGTCCCTTGTATCCTCCACCTAGGGGGTAAGGATGTATCTTACCATTTCCACATGTCAAAAACTATCTCATTTTTTTTTCTCTGATTTTATGATAGTATTCATAATCTTAATCCTTATAACTTAATACTGAAAATTTATAGGAGGTATTATGACTCGCAGGATGGTTCCTTATGATGGAAATAGCGCTGTAGCGCATGTAGCACATGCAACTAATGAAGTAATTGCAATATATCCAATTACCCCTTCTTCTGCAATGGGTGAAATTGCTGACGGGAAATCTGCAAAAGGAGAAAAAAATATCTGGGGAACAGTGCCAGTCGTTGTAGAACTCCAATCAGAGGGAGGAGCATCCGGGACAGTTCACGGCGCACTTACTACAGGCGCGCTTACTACAACATTTACAGCATCCCAGGGCCTGCTTCTTATGATCCCAAATATGTATAAGATTGCAGGGGAATTGTGTTCAACAGTATTTCATATAGCTGCTCGCTCCATCGCATGCCAGGCACTGTCTATATTTGGAGACCATACAGATGTTATGGCAACCAGAGCGACAGGATGGGCAATGCTTGCTTCCGGGAGCGTGCAGGAAGCAATGGATTTTGCCCTGATAGCTCAGGCAGCAACCCTGGAAGCCAGAGTTCCTTTTCTGCATTTCTTTGAAGGCTTTCGCATTTCGCATGAAATACAAAAAATAGAGGAACTTACACCTGAGGATATGCGAGCTATGATTGATACTAAATTAGTTAGGGCACACAGGTTAAGAGGCCTTTCTCCCGACCGGCCCCAGCTTCGAGGAACTTCTCAGAATCCAGATGTGTTTTTCCAGGGACGCGAGAGTGTTAATAAGTATTATAATGATTGTCCTGGAATTGTCCAAAAAACAATGAATAAGTTCGCTCAGATAGTAGGACGACAGTATAAGCTGTTTGATTATATTGGGGCTCCTGATGCTGAAAATGTGATTGTGATAATGGGTTCCGGAGGAGAAACAGTTCATGAAACCGTTGAATACTTGAATGCCAAAGGTGAAAAAATTGGAGTTATAAAAGTTCGCCTTTATCGGCCATTTGACGTAGCAGCATTTGCGTCTATTCTACCAAATACAGTAAAAAGAATAGCTGTTCTTGATAGGACAAAAGAGCCAGGAAGCCTTGGAGAGCCTTTATATGAAGATATTCGTACAGCAATTGGCGAGGCAATGGAGAGAGGATTGATTAAATTAGATGGATATCCTTTAATCATTGGCGGACGCTACGGTCTTGGTTCTGCGGAATTTAATGGAGCAATGGCTAAGGGAGTTTTTGATAATCTTCTTAAGACTAAACCCAAAGATCATTTCACTATTGGCATTGAAGATGACATTACTCACACAAGTCTGGAATATGACCCATCATTCAGTTCCGAGAAAGATGTGTATAGGGCTATGTTTTATGGGCTTGGTTCTGACGGGACAGTTGGCGCTAATCATAATTCCATTAAAATCATAGCAGAAAAAACAGACAATTATGCTCAGGGATATTTTGTCTATGATTCCAAAAAGGCAGGCGCTGTCACAGTTTCGCATCTTCGATTCGGCAAAAAAACTATAAGAAGCCCTTATCTGATTTCAAAAGCAAATTTTCTTGCATGTCATAATTTCACATTTCTAGAAAAGTACGATATGCTTAAGTACATAGTTGATGAAGGCACCTTTCTTCTAACATCAGAGTATGATAAAAATACTGTGTGGGAAAAGTTGCCTCCAAAAGTACAAAAACAAATTATAGATAAAAACCTTAAGTTCTATGTTATAGATGCAGTCAAGATTGCCTCAGAACTTGGGTTAAGCACACGTATTAATACAATAATGCAGACTGCATTCTTCTTGATTTCAGACATCCTTCCTAAAGAAACGGCTATTTCCGCAATTAAGGAATCAATAAAGCGGACATATGGCGAAAAGGGAGAGAAAGTTGTTAATATGAACACTCAGGCTGTTGATGCAACTGCCGATAATATTCAGGAAGTAGAAGTTCCTCACTCTTTCAAAGGACAGGTGGTTGAGAAGCCTACTGTGGCTGATGATGCACCTGATTTTGTTAAAGAGGTTACTGCAAGGATAATAAGACGAGAAGGAGAAAGTATAAAGGTCTCTCAAATGCCATCAGATGGAACCTGGCCCACAGGAACAACTCAATATGAAAAACGCAATCTTGCTATTAACATTCCAATATGGAATCCAGAAACATGTATTCAGTGTGGAAGATGCTCATTAGTTTGTCCGCATGCTGCGATTCGGCCAAAGATATATAAAAAAGAACTTCTTAAAGATGCTCCTAAAACATTCAAGCATACAGATTCAAAGCCTTCAAAAGATATGGAAGATTATCAATACACACTTCAGGTAGCTCCCGAGGATTGTACTGGGTGTGGCACTTGCTTTGAGAATTGTCCCATGAAAAATAAAGAGGCGATTAAAATGTCGCCGCAATCTCCAATAAGGGAAGAAGAAGTGAAAAACTATGCGTTCTTTCTCAACTTACCAGATACAGCCCCTGATCTTTATAATAGAAACACTGTTAAAGGAAGCCAGTTTATAAAACCTCTTTTTGAATATTCTGGTGCTTGTGGAGGATGTGGAGAAACAGCATATGTTAAACTGCTTACTCAGCTTTTTGGTGACCGGGCAATTATAGCAAATGCTACAGGATGTTCCTCAATCTATGGAGGAAATCTTCCTACAACACCATATTGCAAACGTTCGGATGGACGCGGTCCAGCATGGAATAACTCGCTCTTTGAAGATGCTGCTGAGCTGGCCTTTGGTATGAGACTGACTGTTGATAAATTCACACAATACGCATATGAACTTGCAGATAGAATTGCAGATGATAATTCCTCGTCAGATGAATTAAAGAATATCATCTCGAAAATAAAAGATGCTGACCAGTCAATACAGGAAGGTATAGAAAAACAACGAGAACGAGTTGAAAAACTAAAGAATTTATTAAAATCCTGCGCCTTGCCTGATTGTAAGGAACTTCTTACGGTTTCAGATTATATGGTTAAAAAATCTATATGGGGGATTGGGGGAGACGGCTGGGCATACGATATAGGATATGGCGGGCTTGACCATGTTTTAGCTTCAGGGAAAAATGTTAATATACTTGTGTTGGATACTGAGGTGTATTCAAACACAGGAGGACAGTCTTCAAAAGCTACTCCTCTTGGCGCTGTTGCCAAGTTTGCTGCTGCAGGAAAACCAGTTCCCAAGAAAGACCTTGGACTTATGTTTATGAGTTATGGATATATCTATGTTGCCAAGGTTGCAGTAGGCGCTGATCCAAACCAGTTGGTCAAGGCGTTTGTAGAAGCGGAAGCTTATAAGGGGCCTTCAATAATTATTGCATACTCTCACTGTATAGCTCATGGTATAGATATGACACGCGGACTTACTGAGCAGAAGAATGCAGTAGCGAGCGGATACTGGCCTCTTTACAGATACAATCCCGAGCTCACTGACCAGGGAGAAAATCCACTTATACTTGACAGTAAAGAACCACAGATTCCATTTTCAGATTATGCATATAATGAGAACAGGTACAGAGTCCTGAAGAAGATAGATCCGAAACGCGCAGATAAACTGATGAAATTCGCTCAGCAAAACGTTACGCAAAGATTCAAGCTCTACAAACAGCTCGCAGAATTGGACTACACTAAAGAATAATGCCAAATTTAAGATTTGGACTTTGAAATTTATACGGAGTAGAAAAAATGATACTAACAAATGTGATAAAAGCAAAGATTCATAAAGCCACAATTACAAAAAAGGTGCTTGATTATAATGGCAGCATTGGTATAGACAAAGCGCTTCTTAGAGCAAGCGGGATGATACCTGGTGAAAGAGTGCAGGTTCTGAATTTTCAAAATGGCGCCAGACTTGAAACATACATTATAGAAGAGAAAGAGAATTCAGGCATAATTGCGCTTTATGGCCCTGCCGCAAAGCGTGGAGAAATTGGCAATGAATTATGTATTATTTCCTATGCTCTAATCACGAGCGATGAGATACCGAATTTCAAAAGCAAGGTTGTATTCGTAGATAAAAACAACAAGATTGTTACAAACTAGTCCTCTTATATACATCACTCTCCTATTTATTGCGGGCATATTGCTTGAGACGTATTTACATATTCCTCTATTATATAAAGCAATATGCGTCCTTGTTCTTCTTCCAGCAGGAATAATCTGCTTTAGAAAGAAAAGGATTCCCAATATTCTGGGGATAATCCTTCTTTATTGCCTAACGATCCCAATAAGCATGATGTATACTGAAATCTACTCATCTTTTCATCAACCAAACCTCCATAGCCACTTCTACAATACCAATGCTGAGATTCAAATTAAAGGCATAATAATAAAAGACCCTGTAAGCCGAAGATTCTATACGAATATTGTTATATCTCCTGAGCAAATTAAGGGGTTGCAAACCCCTAGAGGATTAATTCTTGTTAGAGTAAGCTCTTGCAATCTTAATTTTAAATACGGTGATAAAGTTCAGGTGTTTGGAAAACTTTCTCGTCCATACTGGGACGGGAATATAGGAACATTCAACTATAGAAAGTATCTGGAACGGCATCACGTATATGGAGTAATGAAGATAAAAGATGCAGGGAATATAAAAATTATTGCCAGGAATGAGGGGAATTTTATTATTGGCAAAGCACTTACTTTAAAGAACATGATAAAAATGATCAATAAACGAAGTTTACCTGATCCTCAGGCTGCGATGCTGAACGGGATTCTTCTGGGCATGCGGGAGGATATACCACAACAGATTTTTGATATGTTCAGAAAGAGCGGCATAGTACATATTCTTGCAGTATCAGGTCTTCATGTTGGTCTGATTCTTTTTATGTTCTGGGGATTTTTAAAACTATGCAGAGTTCCAAAAAAGGCCGCTGCACTTATCCTGATATTGCTGGTTACTTTGTATTGCATGGTTACAGGCATGCGGGATCCGATATTCCGTACAACTATAATGGCTTTAGCAGTATTGGTGGCTATTATAATCGACAGGGAGCAGAATCTTTATATCAGCATGTCGTTAGCATGTCTTGTGCTTTTATTTATCAATCCATATAGCTTGTTTAATGCTGGTTTTCAGCTCTCTTTTATAGCTACATTGGGAATTATTTGTCTTGCTCCCATACTGAAAGGTTCCCGTTTTTTGTTTATTGCCTTTGCAGTGTCTCTATCAGCCCAGATAAGCGTTATGCCGATAGTTGCATATCACTTTAACTATCTATCCTTATGGAGTGTTTTTACTAATATCGTAATACTTCCAGCTGTTGCCTGTATATTGGCACTTGGATTGCTCGCATCTGTATTTGGAATGTTATGGATTAAACTTGCCTATATCTTCAGTATGCCAAATTGGATTCTGCTGACAATACTATTAAAATTAATAGAATTTTTCTCATCAATTCACCTCATGTATTTTGAGGTACAAAAGCCATGTATTACAGATATCATTGGATATTACACATTAATTGCGTTTGCTTTATATGCATTTTATAACGGTATGAAAAACAGGAAGACATTATATGTCTTTGTGCTTATTTTATTAATTCTATTTTTATTTCCAAGAATAAAGAGCAATTCCATTGAGATTGTTTTTCCGCATTCTCCAGACGGAGATATAGCGCTTATAAAGCTTCCCTGCGGACGGACTCAAAATAAAATCATGCTTATAACCAGTGATAGCAATAAATTTAATAATGTTGAAAAAGTAATTCAACCACTTCTATGGGCAAAACATATCTCAAAAATCGACTATCTGTTCTTGAATAGAGTAAGCGATGATCATCTAGGCACAGTTCGGGATTTATCAAAGAACTTTGATATTAAACAAGTTCTAGATATTGCGCAGTCCAAAAACTCCTTTACATACAAGAACTTCCTTGAATTCATTAAAAACACTGGAATCGGTTATGAAAACATTAATCATGAAAAATCCATTCTGAAATCTTCCGGAATAGATTTCAGGATGCATAACGGTAATCTCAAGCTTCGCATTATGCCTAGCAATATAGAGCTTTTAATCACACCCGATTGTATGCATACAATAAATATTAACGGTAGAAAAATCCTGATTTATCAACGTAAGCCTTCTGTCATAAAACATATTCAGGATAAAGATATCTATTACACAGACACAGATGGAGCAATTTCAATAAAAATAAAGAATAATAGAGTCAATATATTATGTTCAAAAAAATCCAGCTAATAATCTTAACAGGTGCGCTTTTAAGCTTTATACCCTGTCATAAACATATTGGAGCTAATAGGACTGAAAGCCCTTTACTCAAGGATTATGATTCTATTTCCGCATATTTTGGCCCAAAAGAGAATCTAAGTGCGCAATTAATAAAATTGATAAATCTATCTGAAAAAAATGTCTATGGCGCATTTTATAATTTGGAGCTTATTAAGGTTGCTTCTGCTTTGATAGATGCGAAAAACAGGGGAGTAAAGGTGCATTTAGTGATGGATAAAGAAAGAATAAATAGTCCAGGATCCCAGTATGCACTATTATCCAAACATATTAATATAAAGGTTGCAAAACAGCCGAGAGGCCTTATGCATAATAAATTTTGTGTATTTGATAATAAAATTGTATGGACAGGGTCTTATAACCCTACTTACAATGGCACATATTACAATAACAATAATGTAGTTGTTATAAACTCGAAAGTGCTGGCAGAAGATTTTATAGAGGAATTCCGCAGGATTTCCGGCTCTTTGGATTACAAAGACCACAGACGACAGACCACAGAGGAGAAAATAGTAGCCTTTTTCTCAAAAAAAGATAATTGCAAACAGAAGATAATTCAGCTGCTGAACAATGCTGAGGTGAGTATCTGTTTTGCAAGCTTTATTTTTACAGATAAAGACATAGCAAAAGTTATTATATCCAAACATAACAAAGGCATAAAAATAACAGGTGTGATGGAAAAAGGCATGGATAGTTTCTGGAACATGTTCAGCTTTTTCCGTCATGTAGGCATTGATGTGAAATGGGACAAGAATTATTCTCACCAGATGCATCATAAAATTTTTCTGATAGATAAAAGAATAATAATTACAGGTTCCTTTAATCCGACATTTAGCGCTCATAAACTGAATTGGGAAAATATAATTGTTATACAAGATGCGAAATTAGCCGCACAGTTTATGGATGAGATAAAAAACCTTTGACAGAGCCTGTCTTGTGCCGTAGAATAAATGTTAGAATTAAGTGGAGAATTGATGTGAAAAAATACATAGCTTTTTCTGTAATATTAATAATTTGTTTATCTGTACTCGGATGTAAAAAAAGTGATATAGGAACAGTAGATGCAAGTAAGAAAATAGCAGAATTGAGAAGGGCTACACAAAAAAGACAGGAAGAGAAAAAAGAAGAGACAAAGATTGAGATAGAATTTATAAGAATTACAAAAGCCTATGAATACGATTCTGCTCCTGCTTTTTCCCCGGATGGCACTAAAATAGCTTATGTATCGTATCAGGATGATGTGCAAAATATATGGATTGTAGATTCCGAAGGAAAAGAAGAACCAAAACGCATAACTAATACAGCAACACTGGACAATCGTCCAACCTGGAGTTATGACGGTAAGTCAATAATCTTTAGTTCTGCAAAGCTGAATGATAATGCAGAGCCTAAACTGTGTATGGTTAACAGTGATGGGGCTAATCTTCGACAACTAGGCAAAGGAGTACAGGGATATAACCCTTCATGTTCGCCAGTTAATGGACAAATTGTGTTTATTTCTCAGAATAATCTATGGATAATGAATGGGATAGATGATGAGCAGCCTAAATACGTTACTACAAGAGGATATCATGATTATCCGTGCTGGATGGATAATGCTAAAAAGGTGCTTTTTTTCAGCGATAATGACTTGCACTCAATGAACATTGATAAAGAAGACAGCATATGTTTAACAAACACTGCATGGAATAGCTTCCCAAGTGTTTCATTAAAAACAAACAAGATAGCTTTTATATCTAATAGAAGTGGGAATTATGATCTTTGGATCATGAATAGTGATGGCACTAACCCAGTTCAGATTACAGATGACAAATATAATGAATTATATCCATGCTTTTCCTCTGATGGAGACAAAATTGTCTTTCAATCGGATAGAAGTGGAAACTTTGATATATGGGTAGCTAAGCTGCCTGGAAATATGTAAGAGTTCTGCAAAATGGAGAATTAAAGGAAAAAGAAAAAGAGATAGAGAATAAAAAAAGGCAGAAACATACATCAAAGGTAGAAAAAAGAATGTTAAAGAGATTTTCAGAAGGAATTAGACGATTTAAGACATAGTTTAC
>JAUSPT010000091.1 GCA_030652805.1 bacterium
AAACTTTCCACCAATTGCCGTTGTCTAAAAAAATATTTCTGAGCTTGATTTTTCCGCTTACATATTCCATAATACGTTAAGATTACATGAAAAAATTGTTTTATTAAAGGAAAAGTTGCTGCCGAAGGCAGCCTAATTTAATTGTTTTATCCTCTCCCATTATTATATTGACTTACTAACCCACTTCATTAAGCCTCCTGCAGATATCAGGTCCTGAATAAATTCGGGAAATGGGCTGGATTTGTAGAACTTGTTCTTTGTAAGATTGGATATAGTGCCTGCTGATAAGTCAACTTCCAGAATATCTCCTTTATCTGCATCCTTGACTGCTTCCTTACATTCAAGAATTGGAAGGCCAATATTTATTGCATTACGGTAGAATATCCTTGCGAACGTATTTGCTATGATACATGAAACTCCTGCTTCCTTTATAGATATTGGCGCATGTTCCCTTGATGAACCGCAGCCAAAATTCTCCTGAGCAACAATAATATCGCCTTTCTTAACACACTTAGCAAAAGAAGCGTCTATGTCCTCCATGCAGTGTTCTGCCAGTTCTTTTGGGTCAGAAGTATTAAGGTATCTTGCAGGGATGATCTCATCTGTATTTACATTGTCTCCGTATTTCCAACTCTTTCCTTTAAAGTTCATTTTATCTTTATCTCCTCCGGATCTGTTATTCTTCCCTTAATTGCTGATGCGGCTGCAACAGCAGGGCTTGCAAGATATACTTCACTCTTAACGTGCCCCATTCTTCCCACAAAATTACGGTTCGTTGTGCTTACACATCTTTCTCCTTCTGCAAGCACACCCATATGCCCGCCAAGGCACGGTCCGCAGGTAGGAGTGCTTATAATTCCTCCACTCTCCAGAAATATATCAAACAACCCCATTTTCATAGCATCAGCGTATATCTTTTGAGTTGCAGGAAGAATTATAAGCCTTATATATGGATGTATCTTATGTCCCTTCAGTATCCCTGCTGCAATTTCTAAATCCTGTAGCCTTCCATTTGTGCACGAACCTATAACCACCTGATCTATTTGTATATTATCAGCCTCGCTTGCAGGTTTTGTGTTTGACGGTAGATGAGGGAACGATACCTGAGGTTTAATTTTCGACACATCATATTCCCTGATATCAGCATATTTGGCATCTGAATCGCTTTTATATACCTTGTAATCTCTTTTTGCCGTATTCTTAATATAATTTAATGTCTTCTCATCAGGTTCGATAATGCCATTCTTCCCTCCTGCTTCTATTGCCATATTACACATTGTAAATCTATCAGGCATAGTTAATCCAGATATAACATCCCCGCAGAACTCCATTGATTTATAAAGCGCTCCGTCTACGCCTATATCCCCTATTGTATAGAGAATAAGATCCTTGCCGCAAACCCACGTATTAAGCATTCCTTTGTAAACAAACTTTATGGTTTCAGGAACTTTAAACCATGCTTTACCTCTTATCATTGCTGCTGCAAGATCAGTGCTTCCAACGCCTGTTGAAAATGCGCCCAAAGCTCCGTAAGTACATGTATGCGAATCTGCGCCAATGATACAATCTCCGGGAAGAACAAGTCCCTGCTCAGGAAGCAGTGCATGCTCTACCCCCATTTCCCCTATCTCAAAGTAATATTTAATTGTCTTCTTCCTTGAAAAATCCCTGAGTATTTTACACTGCTCTGCTGATTTCACATCCTTGTTTGGGGTAAAATGGTCAGGCACAAGAGCAACTCTCTCTTTATCAAAAACGTCCAGTTCCCTGCCCTTTTCTTTTTCTACAGACTCAAACTCAGAGATTGCAATCGGGGCGGTAATATCATTACCCAAAATAAAATCAAGATTCGCCTCAATAAGCTCACCAGGGAAAACAAGAGGCATCGCCTCTTGTTTCTTTCTCACATGCGCGGCTAATATTTTTTCTGTTATAGTCATTCCCATTTAAAATTTCCTCCTTAAATTAAACTAAATATTTCATTAATCCCAATGCCAAACTGAAGTATATGAGCATGCCTGTAATATCATTCGCAGTTGTTACAAAAGGTCCTGTAGCAATAGCGGGGTCAATGTTAAACTTATTAAATACAAGCGGTATAATTGCTCCTATTGCTGCAGCAACAATAATAGCCATAAACATTGAAACAAAAAGAACAAGTCCTAAAACAAGCTGCCTCTGCCATAACACTCCGACTGTTCCTACAACGGCGCCGCATGCAAGTCCCATAATAGCGCCTATTCTTACTTCTCTAAAAAGCATTTTCCATACCTTTTTAGTGTCTATTATGCCCGTTGCCAACCCTCTCACTACAATTGTAGATGATTGAATTCCAATGTTTCCTCCCATAGCGGCAATTATGGGCATAAAAAAAGCCAGAGCTATAACCTGTTCCAGAACAAATTTAAATCTGCTTACAACAAGTACACATATTAGTCCTCCCAGAAGAGTCGTAATGAGCCATGGAAGACGTATCTTAGCAACATTGAAAGAAGACTTTGTCAAAAGCTCGTCCTCTGTCGTTCCAACAGACTTATATACATCTTCAGTAGCCTCTTCTCTTATCACGTCAATAATATCATCAACTGTTATTATTCCCAGAAGCCTGTTTGAAGCATCCGTAACAGGAACAGCTAAAAGATCGTACTTTGCAACTAGATTTGCAACATATTCCTGATCACTGTCGGGCTTTACACTAATGATGTCTGAAATCATCACATTTTTTAATCTTTTATCAGGATCTGCCATAATTAGTTTTTTTAATGTAACTACTCCACGAAGATGGTCTTCTCTGTCTGTTGTGTATATATAATAACCGGCTTCCACATCCATATCTTTTCGCAGATACTCTAATGTGTCAGCGACTGTGGCATCCTCATGAAAAGATACAAATTCAGTTGTCATTATTCCACCTGCAGTATCTTTATCATATTGAATTAATTCTGCTACTTCTTCTGCTGCTTCTTCTTCTGTCATTTGGGCCAGAACTTTTAGATGCTCTCCTTCTGGAAGATACTGAAGGATATCGGCAGCATTGTCAGGAGGCATTGTATCAAGCATTTTTGAAAGTCTAATGGGACTCATAGCTTGAACAAGTTTTTTTGCTAACACAGAATCTACTTCATTTAGAACTTCAGCAGTAACCTCTGGCTTAAGCATATTCAGTATTTTCTGCCCTTCTTCAGCTTCTAAGTGACTTATAACATCAGCCACGTCAGCAGTATGAAGCTTATTTAAAAACCTCTGAAGCTTGACAACAGCATTGCTGCTAAGATAATCCTGAACAATGTTTATAAATCTCTCTATCTTCTTTTCCATAAAACCAATTTTCACACACTCTGTTTATTTAGCATTGAGGCATTATAGCAACGGAAAAGCAATAAAGTCAAAGGGATTTAGAACTGTAATACACAAATGATAATGTCCTATTTGGCACATTTAGAAATGTCCTAATTTAAAGAGGCTATAATACCCGATTTAATAGGAGGGTATTATGGCAGAAAGGGATATTATCATGGCAAGTCAAAGAGAGCTAAAGCGG
>JAUSPT010000092.1 GCA_030652805.1 bacterium
AGGAGACAATGTAGATTTAGAGATAGAGTTAATAGCGCCGATAGCGATGGAAGATGGGTTAAGATTTGCGATAAGAGAGGGAGGTAAGACGGTAGGTGCTGGTGTTGTATCTAAAATTATTAAGTGAACTTAGTAGATAGGGGTAATACTTATAGGATAACAAAATGCCAAAAGAAAAGATAAGGGTAAGTTTGAAAGCCAATGACCATAAATTGCTTGACCAATCTGTTAAGGAGATAGTTAAAACAGTTGAGAAAACAGGTGCTGTTGTTATAGGACCTATTCCATTACCAACAAGAAAGGAAAGATTTACAGTATTAAGATCCCCCCATGTTGATAAAAAATCACGTGAACAGTTTGAAATAAGAACACACAAAAGACTGGTAGATATTATAGATCCGACTCCTAAGACTGTGGATGCATTGATGAAGCTTGACTTACCATCTGGGGTTGATGTTGAGGTTAAATTATAGGAAATGAAATTATAATGTTCTCTAGTCTAATAGGTAGAAAAGTAGGCATGACACAGATTTTTGGGGAGAAGGGAGAAGTTATACCTGTTACTTTGATTGAAGCTGGGCCGTGTGTTGTTTTGCAAAAAAAGGCATCAGATCAAGAAGGATATGAGGCTATTCAGTTAGGATATGAGGACATAAAAGAAAAGAAATTAACAAAATCCTTGAGGGCTAAGTTTACTAAGATAAAAGTAGAACCTAAAAGATATATAAGAGAATTCAGGGTGAATAATCCTAATGATTATGAAGTAGGACAGGAACTAAAGGTTGATATTTTTGAGGAAGGAAGCTTTGTTGATGTATGTGGAACTTCCAAAGGAAAGGGGTTTGCTGGCGTAATAAAGCGATGGGGATTTAAAGGAGGGCCAAAGTCTCATGGCTCAAGGTTTCACAGAGCTCCTGGATCCATAGGCGCTAGTTCTTCTCCCTCTCGTGTGTTTAAGGGACAGAAATTGCCGGGGCATATGGGAAACAAGAAAGTTACTATACAAAGTCTTGAAATTGTGCGGTTGGATAAGGAGAAAAATTTATTAGTTATAAAGGGAGCTGTCCCTGGAGCGAGTAGAGGAATTGTGATAATAAAACAGGCTATGAAGAAGGACAAGAAACAATGACAGGAGTTGATAAAAAACTCTCAATATTCTTACTCGTATTTTCAATAATTTTAACCAGTGTAACTCCAGCATATAGTTGGCCGTGGTCCAGAAGTCGCAAACCAGTTCGATGAATAGAGAAGAAATCTTTAAAAAGATTGCTCAGGAACTTAAAAATCAAGGGGCAAGCAAAATAGCTATTTTTGGTTCTTACGTTAGGGAAGAAGAAAAATCAGGAAGCGATATAGATATTATCGTGGAATTTTCAGAGAGAAAAAGCCTTCTTGAACTTGTAAGTATAGAGAGAGAGTTGCATGGAGTCCTGGGAGTAAAAGTGGATTTGTTGACGGAAAAATCTATTAGCCCATATTTAATTGATAGGATAAAGGAAGAGATGGAGGTAATTTACGGGTGATTAAAGATAATTCCGTTTATTTGAATCACATGTTAGACGCTATATCCAAGGTAGAAGAGTATACTCAGGGCGTAAAATATGAAAGATTCATGGATAATCATCTTATACAGGATGGAGTAATAAGGCAAATAGAGATAATAGGTGAAGCTACAAAGAGATTATCTAAAGATATTATGGAAAGGTATCCTGAGATACCATGGAAAGATATAGCTGGAATGAGAGACAAGTTAATACACGATTATTTTGGTGTAGATCTGGATGCTGTCTGGGATACGGTTGAAAAGGATATTCCAGTTTTGAAAAACAGATTGCGAGATCTTATTGAAAAAGAGAAGAACTAAGCATGATTTATAGTTATATTCAGAATATTAAAACTAAAAGCATTTGTGGAGATAACTAATGGCTATGATTCAAGTATACGATATTAATAAAAAAGAAGTTGACAAGATAAAAATAGATAGTAAAATCCTTGATAAAAAGGTTAATGAAGCAGTTATACAACAAGCAGTGAGAATGTATCTGGCAAACAGGAGAAATGGTTCTGCTAATACGAAGACAAGGGCTGAAGTTAGGGGAGGAGGCGCAAAACCTTGGAAACAAAAAGGAACAGGTAGAGCACGCGCAGGGAGTAATTCCTCTCCTCTATGGAGAAAAGGCGGCGTTACTTTTGGTCCGAAGCCAAGAGACTTTCATTACTCTATTCCTAAGAAAGTAAAGGATTTGGCTTTAAGGTCTGCAGTGAATATTAAGTATAAGGATAATCAAATAATGCTGATAGATAGCCTTGTTATTAAAAGTGGAAAGACGAAGGATGCAGCCAGCATTTTTTCTAAGTTTTGTCCTGGGAAAAAAGTTTTGGTTATAAAAGATAAAATAGACGAGAGTACAGCCGGGTCTATTAGGAATTTGCCGGATATAAAAGTTATGAGTTCAGCAAATGTTAGTACATATGATATTTTAGCACATGATATTTTATTTTGCGACAGGGATAGCTTTGCTAATTTCTCAAATAGGATGATGCATAAAGAATGAAAAGCGTCTATGAAATTATAAAAGGTCCGCTGATTACGGAAAAGAGCACAGATCTTGGTGAGAAGCATAACAAATATGTTTTCAAAGTAGGTTGTAATGCAAATAAAATTGAGATCAGAAACGCAATAGAGAAGATATTTAACGTAAAGATAGAGAAAGTTAATACTGTAAAACTACAGGGTAAAAAGAAAAGGGTTAGGAAAGTTGAGGGAAAAACGCCTGATTGGAAGAAGGCTATTATAACACTTAAGGAAGGCAATAAAATAGAATTTATTTAGCGAGTAATTATGGCAATAAAAAAACATAAACCAACAACTCCAAGTAGAAGATTTGCGGAGCTGCCTGCATTTGATGAGCTTACAAAAAGCAAGTCTGAAAAGAGTCTCACTGTATCATTGAATAAAAATAGTGGGCGTAATGTTAGAGGCAAGATTACTGTAAGGCACAGAGGCGGTGGGCATAAGCGAAAATACCGTATTATTGATTTTATGAGAAGCAAGAAAGATATAGAGGGGAAAATAGTTTCAATTGAGTATGACCCAAACAGAACGAGCAGAATTGCTCTAACGCAGTATCTTGACGGCGAAAAGAAATATATAGTTGCGCCGGCAGAAATTAGAGTTGGTGACAAAGTTATATCTGGGAAAACGGTAGAAATAAAAGCAGGTAATAGTTTGCCTTTAAGAAATATACCTGCGGGTACTTTAATTCATAACGTGCAATTACATAAAAATAAAGGTGGTCAATTAGCGCGTAGCGCTGGAGCAAGTGCTCAGTTAATGTCAAAAGAGGGGAACTATGCGCATGTAAGACTTCCATCAGGGGAGGTTAGAGCTGTTTTCCTAGATTGCATGGCTACTATTGGGCAGGTTGGTAATATTGACCATAACAGCATATCAAGTGGTAAAGCTGGTAGAAGCCGCTGGTTAGGTCGGCGTCCAAAGGTACGAGGTGTCGCTATGAATCCTGTTGATCATCCTCTTGGAGGTGGAGAGGGAAAGAGTTCAGGAGGACGACATCCTGTTTCCCCGTGGGGACAGCCTGCTAAAGGATTTAAAACAAGGAAGAAACGTAAAGAGTCTGATAAATACATTATAAAACATAGGAATAAAACATAGAAATGTCTAGATCAATTAAAAAAGGGCCATATTTAGACCAAAGGCTGGTGAAGAAAATGGAAGAAGCCAAAAAATCTGGTAATAAAAAGATTATTCAAACATGGTCGCGCAGTTGTACTATTGTGCCTGATTTTGTTGGTCAGAGCATTGGTGTACATAACGGGATGAAATTTATACCAGTATACATAACAGAAAATATGGTGGGGCACAAGCTGGGCGAATTTTCCCATACACGCACATTTCGTGCACATAGTGGACAAAGGTCTAAAATAGAGAAAGAAAAAAAGGGATTGAAGAAGGAATAATAAAGACATCATGTATGCAAGAGCGAAAGCACGATACATTCATGCATCTCCAAGGAAGTTGAGGGATGTAGTAAATCTTATTAGAGGCAGAGACGTAACTAAAGCGCTCAATATTCTTAAACTTGTCTCAAGAACATCTGCTCCTATTGAAAAAGTTTTGCGCTCAGCAGTAGTAAATGCTGCACAACTAGCAAATATAAATGAGGAAGATTTATATATCTCCAAAATTACAGTTGATATAGGACCTGTTATGAAGAGATTTAGGGCTGCGCCAATGGGGCGGGCAGTCAAAATAAGAAAAAGGACGAGTCATATTAATATAGTACTGCAGGATAAAACTAAAAAGAAAGTATCAGTATTACAGAATAAGCAATCTAGGAAAGAGGGATCTTCTGATAAAATATTAAAAACTGAAGAGTCAGAAAAAGGAATACAGAATGGGACAAAAGGTTCATCCAGTAGGGTTTAGATTAGGGGGAATAAAAACCTCTCAGTCATGTTGGATTGGGAAGAAGAATTATGCATTCCTTATTTTAGAGGATGTACATATTCGTGAATATATTAACAAGAATTTAGAACATGCAGGTGTAGCTGATATAGAAATTCGCCGGTCATTAGGAAAGGCAACTATAGATCTTCATACTGCAAGACCAGGAGTTATTATTGGTAGAAAAGGTACGGAAATTGATCGATTAAGAGAGAGCTTGGAAAAGATGACAAACAAGCAGATTGTTATAAATATTGTGGAAATTGAAAATCCAGCTATAAATGCGCAGTTGGTTGCAAAGGGCATAGGAGCGCAGTTAGTAAAAAGAATTCCATTTAGAAGAGCAATGAAAAAAGCTGTCAGCTTAGCAATGCAATCTGGAGCGCAGGGCATGAAAATAGTTTGTTCCGGGCGTCTTGGAGGAGTTGAGATAGCACGAAGGGAAACAGCAAAGGATGGAAAGATACCTCTGCATACTCTAAGAGCTGATATAGATTACGGTTTTGCAGAAGCACATACTACGTACGGGATAATAGGTGTGAAGGTGTGGGTATGCAAAGGGGAGATTATATAAGATGGCATTAATTCCCAAACGCGTTAAACATAGAAAGATGCAGAGAGGACGTATGAAAGGAATCTCCAGCAGAGGGCATAATACAAGTTTTGGAGAATATGGTTTAAAAGCTTTAGAATGTGCGTGGATAACTAGCCGTCAGCTTGAAGCTGCAAGAGTTGCAATGACAAGATATATTAAACGAGGTGGCAAGGTTTGGATAAGAGTAGTTGCTGATAAGCCTGTAACAAAAAAGCCGGCTGAGACTAGGATGGGAAAGGGGAAAGGAGCCCCCGAGTACTGGGTTTCAGTTATCAAGCCGGGTAGAGTCTTGTTTGAGCTAGGCGGTATTTCAGAAGATTTAGCACGAGAGGCTATGAAACTTGCGGCAACAAAACTGCCTATAAAGACACGATTCATAGTCAGAGGAAAATTGGGTGTGACATCATAATGAAGGTTAGTAAGTTTAGAGATATGACAAATATAGAATTGGATCAAGAGCTTGTTAATTTAAAACAGGAAATATTCAATTTGAATGTTCGTTCATCTACAGGGCAATTGGAGGATACAAAAAGGACTGGACGATTAAAAAAGGATATAGCAAGAATTAATACTGTCTTGAGAGAGAGACAGATAGAGGAAGAGAAAAGTGAGAAGGATTCAAATAAAAAAGACTAAAGCAGGTGTTGTTGTTAGTGATAAGATGGATAAGACGGTTGTCGTTTTAGTAGAAAGGCTGGTTTCACATTCAGTCTATAAAAAAAAAGTTAGAAGATTCAGCAGGTTTAAAGCCCACGATAAAGATAACTCTGCGCATATAGGCGATAGAGTGGAAATTAAGGAAACCAGGCCGCTAAGTAAAGAAAAAAGATGGTATATTTCAAGGATTATAGAAAGGTCTAATAGCTGAATATGATACAAGCGCAAACCATTCTCAATGTAGCTGATAATTCAGGAGCAAAAAAGTTGATGTGCTTCAAGGTATTAGGAGGCACACGCAGAAGGTATGCCCGAATAGGCGATATTGTAGTAGCGTCTGTAAAAGAGTCAACTCCTGAGGGTGTTGTTAAAAAGGGGGAGGTAGTAAAAGTTGTTATTGTGCGAACAAGAAAAGAAATTAGAAGAGAAGATGGTTCCTATATAAAGTTTGATAAAAATGCTGGTGTTATAATTGATGCTCAGAAGAATCCGATTGGGACAAGGATTTTTGGACCAGTTGCCAGAGAATTGCGGGATAAGGAGTTTACTAAAATTATTTCATTAGCTCCTGAGGTTATTTAAAAGGAAAAGTGAAGAATTAAATGGCTAAAGAACATAATTATATTAAAAAAGGTGATCAAGTTGTGGTTATATCAGGGAAGGAGAAGGGCAAGACAGGGCGTGTTTTGCGTGTATTTCCGAAGAAACAGAGAGCTATTGTAGAGAGAGTGAATTTTGTTAAGAAACACACAAAACCTTCACAGAAGAATCGACAAGGGGGGATAATAGAAAAAGAGGCGTCTCTGCATGTGTCTAATTTATTGTTATATTGTGTGCGATGTGAAAAAGGGTCGAGAATCGGATTCAAAATGTTGGAAAATAAAAACAAAGTGAGATATTGCAAACGTTGCAATGAGTTAATTGACAAGAGTTAAAGATGACGCGATTAGAAAAGAAATATAAAGAAGAAGTAGTATCCAAAATGATGCGGAAGTTTGGGTATAAAAATAAACTGCAGGTTCCGAAATTGGAAAAGATTGTGCTTAACACATGTCTAAAAGAGGCTATAGAGAATAAGAAGGTTTTGGATAGTGCATGTTTAGAACTGGGAGCAATAACAGGGCAAAAACCAGTTATTACAAAGGCAAAGAAGTCTGTGGCAGGATTTAAACTTAGGGCAGAAATGCCAATAGGTGCTAAAGTGACTCTACGGCGAAGTAGAATGTATGAATTTCTTGATCGCTTGTTAAATATAACTCTGCCACGTATAAGGGATTTTAGAGGAGTTTCTCCGAAATCTTTTGATGTTAGAGGAAACTATACATTAGGCATTAGGGAACAAATTATATTTCCAGAGATAGATGTTGATAAAACAGAGAAAGTACATGGTTTAGATATTACAATTGTAACTAGTGCGAAAACTCCTGACGAAGGGAGAGAGTTGTTAGGATTGTTAGGTATGCCTTTTACTAGAGATGATACATAAGAAGGAAAAAGAGATATGGCAAGAAAAGCACTTATAGCAAAAGCCCAAAGAGAGCCGAAGTATAAAGTGCAAAAATACAATAGGTGTAATTTGTGTGGAAGACAGCGAGGATATCTAAGAAAATTCGGATTATGCAGAATATGCTTTAGAAAATTAGCTCTGAGTGGAAAACTTCCTGGAGTTATAAAAGCCAGTTGGTAATTTGGGAGGATAAAAATGCCTGTAACAGATCCAATATCAGACATGCTTACATCCATTAGAAATGCTTATATGGCTAATAAAAGCCATTTATCTGTATCAGCCTCTACATTGAAAGCGGATATAATAGAGATTCTAAAAAAAGAGGGGTTCGTTCAGGATTATAAAGTTGAGGCTAATAATAGCCATAAAATCATAGAAATAGATTTGCGCTATGATAAAAAAGAACCTATGGTAAGAGGTTTAGAAAGAGTAAGTAAACCAGGTCTACGTATATATGTCCCTGCTTCTAAAATCCCCAGAGTAAAGAGAGGCTCAGGAATAGCCATCTTATCTACTTCAGAAGGCATAATGACTGATAAAGAATGTCGAAGAAAGAAAATTGGAGGCGAGGTTATTTGCTATGCATGGTAGGAGGAAATGGTGTCTAGAATAGGATATATGCCAGTAGATGTTCCGGATGGTGTTAAGGTGCAGATAGATGGAAATCTAATTAAGATTAGCGGGCCTAAAGGGACTCTGGAACATAAGTTAAGCTCAGAGGTGTCTGCAGTTGTAGAGGATAACAAGATTATTGTAAAGAGAGGATCAGATAGAAAATCAGCAAGGGCAAAACATGGATTAAATAGAGCTTTAATCTCCAATATAGTGTCAGGAGTAACTACTGGGTTTGAAAAAATTCTGGAAATCAAGGGAGTAGGATATAGAGCTCAAGTCCAGGGGCAGAAGTTGCAGTTGCAATTGGGATTTTCACATCCAATAGTATATGAGATTCCGTCAAATATAGAAATCGAAGTAAGGAAAAATAATCAGATTGTGGTGAAAGGAATTGATAAACAGTTGGTAGGCGAGGTAGCTGTCACAATTAGGAATATGAGAAAGCCAGAACCATATAAAGGAAAGGGGATTCGCTACTTAGGCGAGTACGTTAGACATAAGGTTGGTAAGACAGCTACAGCTGATGCGAAGGCATAAAGGATACTGCTGATGAAATTAGAAGGTAGAGCTAGAAGACATAAAAGAGTAAGAAAAAAAGTTATTGGTACAGCTCAAAGGCCAAGGTTGAGTGTCTTTAGAAGTTTGGGGCATATATATGTTCAATTGATTGATGATGAGAATAGTAAGACAATGCTTTCAGTATCAACTCGTTCAAAAGACTGTAGGGGGGAAATAAAGTACGGAGGAAACGTAGCAGCAGCAAAAGCTGTGGGAAAGATGCTGGGGGAGAAGGCGTTAAATAATAAGATTACAGATGTTGTGTTTGATAGGGGGGGATATTTATATCATGGTCGCATAAAGGCTTTAGCAGACGCGGCCAGAGAAGCTGGGCTTAAGTTTTAGCGTGAGGAGGAACTGGTTTGATAGAAAATAGAAGAGAAGAGGATGCAGATAGGCAGGAGCTAATAGAGCGGGTTGTGAGTGTAAATAGAGTTGGGAAGGTTGTAAAAGGTGGAAGAAAGCTTGGTTTTAGTAGTCTGGCTGTAGTAGGGGATGGAAATGGAAAAGTAGGATACGGCATAGGTAAGGCAAATGCAGTACCTGAGTCAATAAAAAAGGCTGTCCAATCAGCAAAAAAGAATATGATAGATGTTTTAGTTGTAGATACAACAATCCCGTTTGAAGGGGTAGGTCATTATGATGCAGCAAGAATTATGTTAAAACCTGCTTCAAAGGGAACAGGTGTGATTGCAGGAAGCGCGGTTAGAGCTGTATTGGAAGCTGTTGGTATTCAAAATGTTTTGACAAAATGTTTGGGATCCACTAACCCGATAAATGTTGTTAGAGCAACAATAGAAGGTTTGAGAAATATATCAGAGATTTATGAGTTATCAAAGAGAAGGCTCAGATAAAATGACATTAAGCAATTTGAAAGTTCCTGAGGGTGCTAATAAGAGAAGAAAAATAGTTGGACGCGGCAATGGTTCTGGCCATGGGAAAACCGCTTGTAAGGGGGATAAGGGGCAGAAAGCTAGATCTGGCGGCAAAATTCGCCGTGGTTTTGAAGGCGGACAAATGCCTCTATATCGTAGAGTACCAAAAAGAGGATTTACAAGTCGCTCAAGGGAGAAAATAGTAGTTATAAATATAGAGAAACTAAATTGTTTTAAGGACGGTTCAGTTGTGGGTCTTGAGCATCTTATAGAGAAAGGGTTGCTAAAGTCTCAGAATGTTTTAGCCAAAATTTTAGGTATGGGAGAGTTAAAGAAAAAGTTAAACGTAAAAGCGCATAGCTTTAGTAAGAGTGCTATTAAGAAGATTATAGATGCTGGAGGAACTGCAGAGGTTATATAATGCTATCAGGATTTCGAGATATATTTAGAATACCAGAATTAAAGAAAAGGGTTTTGTTTACTTTAGCTATTATAGCTGTTTTTAGAATAGGTGCTTTTGTCCCAACTCCAGGGATAGATACTAGTGCATTAGTTGACTATTTTGCCAGAATGCAGGGCACTCTCTTTGGAATGGCAGATCTGTTTTCAGGAGGAGCGTTACGAAAACTATCCATATTTGCCCTGGGCATAATGCCATATATTAGTGCTTCAATCATAATGCAGTTATTGACTCCAGTTATCCCTTACTTAGAAAAATTGTCAAAAGAAGGAGATTTTGGACGAAAGAAGATAACTCAGTATACTAGATATGGAACAATAGTAGTGAGTATAATTCAATCCATTGGTATTAGCTTGTGGTTGTCTAATCCACATAGTTTTGGGGGATTAAAAATAGTTCCTAATCCAGGGTTTTACTTTCACTTCATAGTTGTAATAACTCTTACTACAGGAACAGTGTTCATTATGTGGCTGGGAGAACAGATAACTGAACGTGGGATAGGCAATGGAATATCACTTATAATTTTTGCAGGAATTGTTGCTGGAATGCCTGGAGATCTACGCAGGACTTGGGGATTGCTTGATACCGGGCAGATGAGGTTCTTTACATTAATATTTCTCATAGCAATTATGATTGTAGTTATTGCGGCAGTGGTCTTAATTACACAAGGATATAGGAAGATACCTGTTCAATACGCAAAGCGTATTGTTGGAAGGAAAATGTATGGAGGACAGAATACGCACATCCCTTTACGTGTAAACCAGGCAGGAGTGATCCCGATTATATTTGCAGTTTCTATTATGATGTTTCCGCAGACGATAATGACCTTTTTACCAGCTAAAAGTTCAATAATTGGAACCATTGTTTCCTATTTTTCGATGAACCAATGGCCTGGTATGATAATGTATGTTGTTTTAATTATATTATTCACATACTTTTACACAGCTATTACTTTTAATCCTGTAGAAATGGCTGATAATATGAAGAAGTATGGTGGATTTGTTCCTGGTATAAGACCCGGCAAACCAACTGCTGAATATTTTGATAGGATAATGACTAAAATTGCTTTCGCAGGAGGTATATTTTTAGGGGCTATAGCAATCTTACCAACCTTGCTGACAAAGTGGCTGAATATTCCATTTTATTTTGGAGGAACTTCACTTTTAATAGTTGTCGGAGTTGCTCTGGATACAATGAAGCAGGTAGAATCGCACCTGTTAATGAGACATTATGAAGGGTTTATGAAAAAAGGAAGGTTGAGAGCGCGATACTAGAGAGGTAATAAAGAAGGCATGCATATAATTCTATTAGGGGCTCCAGGAGTAGGTAAAGGAACACTAGCTAAAATGATTGCGAGAAAATTTGATATACTTCATCTATCTACAGGGGATATTCTTAGAGATAATGTTAATAAGAAAACTTATGTGGGAAATCAAGCTAAAGAGTATATGGATAATGGAAAACTGGTTCCCGATGATATTATGATACAAATGGTAAAAGGAAGAGTTCTTGAAGAAGATTGTAAAACTGGTTTTATATTAGATGGGTTCCCCAGGACTATAAAACAAGCCGAGGCATTGAAATTGATATTCGATAAACTTAATATAGTTGTTGACGCGATTCTTAATTTAAAAGCATCTCAAGAGATAATTATAGAAAGGCTTTCTGGGAGAAGGACGTGTAAGAATTGCGGGGCAATTTATCATATTAAGAATATTCCTTCCAAGGTTGAGGACAAGTGTGACAAATGTGCTAATAGGTTGTATCAGCGTGATGATGATAAAAAAGATATTGTGAAAGAGAGATTGATGGTGTATAAGACACAAACAAAAAAATTAATTTCATATTATGAAAAGCAAGATTCATTCTGTGAAATTGATGCTAATAAGAAAGCTGGTGAAATGTTCGTAGAAGTCTGTAACTGCTTAGAAAGAGTGAGTAAAAGTGGGTAAAGAAGAAGCAATAGAAGTAAGGGGCAAAGTAGTAGATTCATTACCCAACACAATGTTTAGAGTAGAGTTAGAAAATGGGCATAAAGTGCTGGCTCATCTTGGCGGTAAGATGAGAATGCGATATATAAAAATTCTTTCAGGAGATGAAGTAAGTGTTGAGCTTTCTCCTTATGATTTAACAAGAGGACGAATCATATACAGGTTTAAATAATTATGAAAGTAAGAGTTTCAGTTAAGAGAATATGTGATCAGTGCAAGGTAGTAAAAAGAGGTCGTGTTCTTAGGATTATTTGTAAGAATCCAAAACATAAGCAGAGACAGAAGTAGAAAGCATAGATAGGAATAGAATGGCTAGAATTCATGGTGTAGATTTACCAAAAGATAAGAAAGTCGTAATAGGATTAACATATATTTATGGTATAGGTAGGGCGTTATCCATAAAGATTCTGAAGATTGTGAATGTTTCTCCAGACAAGCGAGTGAAAGATTTAACAGAAGATGAAATAAGTAAGATTGCCTCTATAATGCAGGAAGGTTATGAAATAGAAGGTCCCTTGCGTCGCAATGTGGCTTCCCATATTAGAAGGTTGATTGATATAGGCTCATACAGAGGCACAAGACATCGTAAAAATTTGCCGCTTAGAGGCCAAAGAACGAGGACCAATGCAAGAACTAGAAAGGGTCCAAGAAGGATAGTAATGAGAGCTAGACAAAAGGAGTCTAAACCTGCTGTTGGGAGCAAATAATGGCTAATGTGAAGAAAAAGGCTAAGAAGTCTGGTAAGAAAGTAACTAAAAATGTTCCTTCTGGTATTGTTTATATTCAGGCAACATTTAATAATACAATAGTTACTATAACAGATCTTTCAGGTAATGTTGTATCATGGGCAAGCGCTGGGAGCAGTGGCTTTTCAGGTTCAAGAAAAAGCACGCCGTTTGCAGCGCAAGTAACTGCTGGAGCAGCTGCACAGAAGGCTATTGCGTATGGAATGAGACAGGTTGAGGTTTATGTAAAAGGACCTGGAAGTGGTAGAGAAACAGCAATAAGGGCTCTCCAGTCAGCAGGATTAGGAATAAATTCAATAAAAGATGTAACGCCTATACCACATAATGGGTGCAGGCCGCCTAAAAGAAGAAGAGTCTAATTAGCAGGAGGTTATAAACTTGGGTAGATATATTGGGCCGGTTTGTAGATTGTGTAAGAGAGAGGGAGAAAAGTTGTTTTTGAAAGGCAGAGTTTGCAATACGGAAAAATGTGCATTGGAGAAAAGAAATGCTGCTCTAGGTAAGCGCGTTCAGAGAAAACGAAAGATGTCAGATTTCGGCTTAAGGTTAAGAGAAAAACAAAAAGCAAAGAGAATATACGGTATTTTAGAGAAGCAGTTCAAAGGATATTATAAAATAGCTGCTAAGAGCAAGGGTGTAACAGGAGAGATATTGTTAGAGTTATTAGAGAGGCGTTTAGATAATGTTATTTTTCGCTGTGGTTTTGCAACGACTAGAAGAGAGTCAAGGCAATTGATAAGACATGGTCACTTTCTTGTAAATGGAAGAGTGGTAGATATTCCCTCTTATTTGGTGAATCCGAATGAAAAAGCACAGATAAAAGCGAAAGATAAAGAATGTGATTTTTTTAAAGATATAATTGAGCTAACAAAGGAAAAAGAGATTCCTCCTTGGCTGGAAGTTGATAAGAAAGATCTCACAGGGAAGATACTCAGGATTCCATCTCGTGAGGAAATGGGGGTGTCCTTAAAAGAGCAACTGATTGTTGAATTGTATTCAAAATAGGAGAAGAATATGCCTTTAAAGTTAAAAGATTTCGAGATGCCCCAAAAAGTGGAATGTGATGATAAAGTGTCTAATAATACATTTGGGAAATTTACAATAGAGCCTTTTGAGCGTGGGTTTGGTACAACCATAGGTAATGCGCTTCGTAGAGTTATGCTTTCTTCGTTAGAAGGTACGGCTGTAAGAGCTGTCAGAATAAAAAATGTTCTTCATGAATTTTCTACAATAAAGGGTGTAAAAGAGGATGTTGTTGAGATAATTTTGAATTTGAAACAGTTAATTGTAAAGAGTTCTGGGGATTCTCCTAAAGTACTGGCTCTTAAGGTGAAAGGCGCTAAAGAGGTAAAAGCATCTAATATTAAAGTAAGCAGCGGAATAGAGCTTATTAATCCGGATTTACATATAGCTACGCTCAATAAAAATGGTGAGTTGGATATGGAGATTCATGTTGCTAAAGGAAGAGGATACATAACTGCAGAAGAAAATAAAGAGAAAAAGCAGCCAGTCGATTTAATAAGTATTGATTCGTTCTTTTCCCCAGTAAGACGAGTGAATTATACTGTAGAAGATGCAAGAGTTGGGCAGCGGACAAATTATGATAGACTAATCTTGGAAGTACGGACAGATGGAACTATTTCTCCATATGATGCTATTGTTTCTGCTGCAGAGATTATTAATGAACATTTGATGTTATTTATAGCTCCTGAAAAGATAAAAACTGAGGAAGTAGAGCAAGTTAGTGAAGAGGAGAAAAAAAGAGAGAGGTATTTAAAGCAGAACATAAACGAATTAGAATTATCTGTTAGAGCGTCCAATTGTCTGAGGGCAGCAAATATTAAAACAATTGGAGAACTTGCACAAAAAACAGAAGCTAACATGCTCAAATATAGAAATTTTGGGAAGAAATCTTTGAATGAAATAAGGGGCATTTTGAGTAAAATGGGATTAGATTTTAAGGGCAAGTCAGAAGCCTCAAAGGATTTGAAAGAAGAGAAAAAAGAAGAAAAATCAAAAACGCAAACTAAAAAGAAGAAGTAAAAAAAATGCGGCATAGAAAAGCGGGTAGAAAATTGGGGCGAACCTCAAGCCATAGGCAAGCTTTGTTTATGAATTTATTATGTGCTCTGTTTGAGCATGAAAAGATTAAAACAACAGAGTCAAAAGGCAAAGAGATCAAAAGATTAGGTGATAAATTAATCAGTTTAGCAAAAAGAGGGGATTTACACGCCAGGCGCATGGCGGCAGCTACAATTGTTAACAAAAAAATATTAACAAAGTTATTTAATAAAATAGCTCCTGAGCTTAAAGATAGGCAAGGGGGATATATACGTTTGATAAAGATAGGTGCACGTCTCGGAGACGCCGCTCCACAGGTTATTGTAGAAATTGTTAAGTAAAGAGTTTTAACTCTTTTAAGTATTATTTCAGAGGTTAATCAAGCAATGTCAATAAAAATTATTCTTAACAAATGCACAGGTTGCAGAAAATGCATCCCTGTCTGTCCATTCTCTGCTATAGAGGTAGTAGAGAAAAAAGCTAAAATTCTGGATAATTGCACATTATGCGGAGCATGTGTGGATGCATGCAGATTTGATGCAATAGTTTTGGACAAAGAAGAGAAAAAAATATTAACTGATGAATATAAAGGTGTATTGGTTTTTGCAGAACAAAGACATGATGAACTTCAGACTGTAACACTGGAACTATTAAATGAGGCAAGGAAATTAGCAGATATATTAAAGGAAGAATTATCAGTAGTTTTGCTTGGAAATAAAGTTGATAAAATTGCCAAGGAGCTGATATTCTTTGGCGCAGACAGGGTATATCTGGCAAGTGATCCTAAATTAGAATCTTATAAGAATAGTGTGTATACGGACGTTCTAGCGCATGTAATTAATAAATATAAACCGGAGATTTTTCTTATTGGCGCAACGACAATAGGCAGGTCTTTAGCTCCAAGAGTAGCTGTGAGGATTCAGACTGGTCTAACAGCGGATTGTACAGGGCTAAGTATTGACATCAATAAGAGACTGTTATTACAAACTAGACCTGCATTTGGCGGTAATATTATGGCAACAATTATATGCCCTCAGCATCGTCCTCAGATGGCAACAATTAGACCTAAAGTTTTTAAAAAGCCAGAGAAAAATCCTGATAGAAAAGGAGAGATAGTCAAAATAGGGTTTGAGCTAAAGATTGATGATTTAGTTGCAAAGATTGTAGATACAATCGTAGTGGAATCCCAGGTAGTCGACCTGCAAGAAGCAGAAATCATTGTTTCTGGTGGACGAGGATTGGGTAAAGCTGAGAATTTTAGCTTAATAAGGGAACTTGCCAGTAGTATTGGCGGAGCAGTGGGTGCGTCAAGAGCAACAGTTGATGCAGGATGGATACCTTCTTATCATCAAGTAGGCCAGACAGGGAAGACAGTTCAACCTAGACTGTATATCGCATGTGGAATATCTGGAGCAGTTCAACACTTAGTTGGCATGCGTTCGTCTGATATAATTGTAGCTATTAATAAAGATCCAGATGCCCCCATATTCCAAGTTGCAACTTATGGAATTGTCGCAGATCTGTTTGATATAGTTCCAGCTCTTACTAGTAAACTAAAACAAGTTTTATCTTGAAACATAATCTAAATAACGCACTTTTCAAAACAAGATCTCGTATACTCTCAGGATTAAAGAAAATAAAGAGTGTTTTGGGACCACATCTAAAACATGAGATTCTGGAGAAATTGGAAGAGATCTTGATAACAGCTGATATTGGAGTTAGGACAACCCATAAGATCATAAATAATTTAGAAAACTCAATACATAATACTGATAAAAATGATTTTCAGGCTATTTTGTGTGCATTAGAAAGAGAATTACTAAAGGTTTTTGAAAGAAATAATCAGAGAGAAATTCTTCCACAACACCAGTTAACCGGATGTAAAATGCCTTTGAAAGTTATATTAGCTATTGGTGTAAATGGGGTTGGCAAAACAACCAGTATTGTAAAGATTGCACATAGACATAAAAAGCAGGGAAAAGAGGTTTTACTTGTTGCAACAGATACATTTAGAGCAGCAGCAAACGAGCAGATAGAGATATTGGCTAACAGGGTAAATTTGGAACTTATAAAGTCTCAATATGGAGCTGACCCTGCTTCTGTTTTGTATGATGGGATAATATCAGCGGAAAAGACCGAAAAGGATATTGTGTTGGTTGATACAGCCGGCAGATTACATACAAAAACAAATCTAATGGAAGAAATGAAAAAGATGAACAGGGTAATATGCAAAAATATACAACCGTCTAATGTTGAAGTGCTATTAATGATAGACTCTACAGCAGGACATAATGCTGTGTATCAGACAAGGATTTTTTTAGAGAATCTGGGAGTTACAGGCATAATGTTAACAAAGTTGGATGGCACAGCAAAAGGAGGAATAGTTATTGCTATTGAGGACGAATTAGAAATACCTGTGAAACTTGTTGGTACAGGAGAGGGAATAGATGATATAGAGGATTTTGTGCCTGCCGACTTTGTAAAGGCAATATTGTATGAATGAAAAAGCAAGCGGACGTATTGAAACAATACTGATATTTCTAGCAATATTTAGCGTATGGCCAACTGTTTTTAGAATAAATAATATTTATTCCAAAATCGGCATGTATGTGTTTTTAATCATTATGTTAATTGTATTTTTTAAAAGAATAAAGAGAATCAGAACATATATGAGGGACTATTCGGATTTTAAAAAGAAAAAAGTGATACATTCAGAGAAAAGCGATTGACTAGTATTTAAAATATATGTTAGTATTTTTGTGTTTATGGAGTAATTAAATTGAATAAGTTCAGAGTCTTGAAGTCAGTATTCTTTTTTCTATGTTGTACAAGTTTGCTGGTTGGAATATCTTTTTCTTCTATATATAGTGATGTAAACTTGGCTAAAGTCGCTCAAGAAGTAGATGAGCAATATATAAAGACTATAGTTTCTGATTTATCTAATCTTAAATCTAGGGTTCCTGGTTATCAAGGTAATGAGGAAGCTTCAGAATATATAGAAAATATTTTCCAAAAGATTGGCCTTGAGAATGTAAAAAGGGAAAGTTTCCCAGTCACGGTTCCAGTAGATAAAGGAGCCTCTCTAGTTATTTCTAATACCAAGAAAGAACTTTCGCTGTATTGTTTATGGCCAAATCTTATCAGAACTCCCACTCTTTCACCGTCTGGTATAAGGAGCCAAATAATTGATGGGAAAACAGGAAACTTTGAGGATCTTAACGGCAAGACCATTCAGGATAGGATTGTCTTACTTGATTTTAACTGTGGAAATAGATGGCTCGATATTTCAATGCTTGGAGCCAAGGCGTTTATTTTTATAGAGCCAGAGGATACAACGCGTGTTGAAGCTGAGAAGAAGTATCTGAATCTGCCATTAAATATACCAAGATATTGGATATCCAGGCAGGATGGGCTTTATCTCAGAAAATTAATAGAAGAAAGTGATGAGAAGTTAGATGTTCATCTTAAGGCAAAGATGGACTGGGAAAGAAAGATTACTAAAAATGTGCTTGGATGGATTTCTGGAAGCGATTCTGAACTCAAAAAAGAAGTTATAGTTATAGAGGCATATTATGACAGTATCTCTGTTGTACCTTCTATAGCACCTGGAGCGGATAGCGCGTGCAGTATAGCCGCTCTTATTCAAATAGCAAAGATTCTCCGTAACAACCCTCCTTCAAGAACAATTCTGTTTTTAGCTACGTCTGGACATTTCTTAGAACGACGTGGGATAGATGCCTTTTTGCAGGCCCACTGTAGATTGGAAGAGCCGTTTAAAAGCAAGATTACAGACCCCATGGATATAAAGCTTTTCTTGTGTATAGATTTATCAAGCCATAACGACGAGCTAGTAATATATCATGATGCGGATGAAAATCCTGGATATTTTGCTAGTTTTGGCAAGACATTTATGTCTTTTGCAACTGAAATTGGGAAAATATTCAGTAAATCCAGAGACAATGTTCTAATTAATGGCATTAGCCCGGAAAAGGGACTGAACATAGATTCAATAACTGTTGGAGAGATTAATACAGACGCAGGCATAATAGGAGCATGTGGAATCCCTGCGCTTTGTTTTATAACTGCGCATGACAGCAGAAGATTAGTAGATACTCCATTGGATAGACTGGAAACTGTTGACTTCAAAAATCTTCTTACACAGGTTAAGCATATTAGTTGTCTATTCTATATGGCATTGAATAAAAAGGAATTTTTTCCTGATGTTAGGGCTAAGTTTAAGGATAATTTATGTACTTTGAAAGGTAGCATAGTAACTTTTGATCCTAGAAAAAGCTTTGTGCCTGATCAGCCTGTTTCAGGAGGATTAGCTGTTTTGAAAGTGCTTGATAGACCCGTGGAAGTTCTTAAGGGCGTAAGACCAGAGTTGATAGAACTAACAGACGAGAATGGTTCGTTTGAAATATCTAGGACAGAAGGGGGTGAATCCCGATTAGAAGCATACTCTTTGGACTCTGAATCCGGGGATATAGTCTATGCTCCGGATATGGGTGTTTATGGAGATGAAATGTATCCAATAGAATTTGAAATAGATTGGAGACTTGTCGAACATACTATTGTTCTGTTTCCATGTATAGCCACTAATGTTTACGAACTATTAGATCCAAGGTATTTGACGCAGCTTGATAATATTGATGTATTTGAAGAAGGGAATAGTATTCCTTCTTCATATGGGTATTCATTTATAAAGGTAAAACCTTGGGATTGGACGTCTTCTATAGAAACATACGGGGTGGTTTATTCCTCTCCAAATACACGTATAAAGCTTGCTTTTGGAGCAGGCCCTCTTGGAATGCGACTGCTCTTGTTAAATTCAAAAGACACGGAAAATAAAATTCATTCTGAAGGCGATGGATTTTTGATATCTAAAGATGGAACAATCGGAAATACTTCATTTCAGGCAGCAAAGGATATGCTGCTTTTAAACCAGTTCAGAATGGAGAACCTAGAAAAATATGGAATATCGAATGACAGGCTTTGGCATTTACATAAAAAAGCTGAACAAGCTCTGCAAAAGGCTACTAAGTCTAAGGAGAATAAAAAATGGGATGAATTTGTAAAGCATTCAAGAAGAGCAGTTGGAATAGAATCCAGGGCGTATCCAGACGTAAAGGCTACAGCAAATGATGTAATAAAAGGTATTATATTCTATCTTGCACTTCTTATCCCATTTGCTTATTTTATGGAGCGGTTGCTATTTGGGTTTGTAGATATTAAAAAGCAAATTGGCGGAGTAGCAGGAATATTTATCGCGATATATATGATCATGCGTTTTGTTCATCCTGCATTTAAGTTAACAAATGCCCCAGAAATAATTCTTCTTGCATTCATTATAATGATGCTTTCTGTGATTGTTTTATTGATAATAAGCTCTAAATTTGAAGAGCGAATGCAGAATTTAAAGCGAAAAATGACAAGGTCTTATGAAAGCGATGTTAGCAGAGCAAGTGCATCAGCTGCTGCATTTTCCTTGGGTATTTCTAATATGAAAAAACGTAAGATTAGAACTTTATTAACCTCTACAACACTTATTCTTCTCACATTTACAGTGCTTTCATTCACGTCAGTAAAGTCATTTATGAAGTTTAATCAAGTTCCTAGGGATAATAATCCTCTTTACGAGGGAGCCATGATAAGAGATCGAACTTGGAATCCGATAGAAGAACCTGCTTATGAATATATAAAAGCTGAATTCAAGGATGTAGCTGATGTGTCTCCAAGAGCATGGTATATTCCTAATAAGGATTTTACCAAAGGTAAGAGCTACATTAAGGTGAATAATGGGGATAAATCTGCTTATGTACTTGGATTAATTGGCTTAACTCCTCAAGAAGAAAGAATTACAGGTATTAGTAAGTATCTTAAGTATGGAGACTGGTTCAATGATAGAGATAAGAATGTATGTATTATTTCAGATAAGTTGGCAGAGTTAATATCAATATCTTCAAAGGATGTAGGGAAAAGCTATATACAGATGTTTGGAAATAAACTATTAGTTAAGGGAATATTTAATGCGTCAAGTATGTTTGATCTTAAGGATCTTGACGATGAGAGGCTGACTCCCGTTGATTTTATGATTACAGATCCTGAATCAATAAAGAAGTTTAAACAGCCAAAAGCTGAAAGGATGAGTATTGGTGGAGGAGGCACGTTAGAATCATTTAATCATTTAGAATATGAAAATGTTGTTATGGTTCCATACAAATTAGTGCAAGAGCTGGGAGGCACTATACAGTCAGTTGCGATTAAGTTTAATGAAAGTGTAGATGTAAGAGAAAACATAGAGAATTTTATATCCAGATTGGCAGTTACTCTTTTTGCAGGAATTGATGGAAAGGTTGCAATATATAGTTCATTAGGACTTAGCTCATTGTCAGGTATGGGGAATTTGTTTATACCAATTCTTATTGCTTCTCTGATAGTTCTTAACACTATGATGGGATCTGTATATGAGAGATTTAAAGAGATTGGAATTTATTCCTCAGTTGGGCTAGCTCCTGTTCATATTTCAGCCTTATTTATAGCAGAATCATGTGTATATGCCGTCTTGGGAGCTGTATCAGGTTATTTGCTTGGACAGGTAGTAGCAAAGGTTTTAACTGTTTTTGACTTATTAGGGGGATTAACTCTAAATTATTCCTCTACCTCAGCAGTAGCTTCTACATTAATTGTAATGGCAACAGTGATTTTATCTACTATCTATCCTGCTAGAAAGGCAGCAGAACTCGCTGTCCCTGATGTAACTAGAAAATGGGAAATTCCCGAGCCAATAGGAGATAATTGGGAATTTGATTTTCCATTTACAGTAAGTGGCACAGAAATTCTGGGGTTGAATGTGTTCTTGAAAAATTATTTTGCATCCTACGAAGAGGAGTCTGTAGGAGATTTCTATACAAATGGAGCAAATCTGTATACTTCCAAGGAGAAAGAAGAAACAGGGTATGCATTAAAGACAAGAACATGGTTGGCTCCATTTGATCTAGGAGTGAGTCAGGATTTTCAGTTAAAAGCAATTCCTGCAGGAGAATACAATGTGTATAATATAAAGTTATTGATTGTGAGACTAAGCGGAGAAACAGGTGCGTGGAAGAGATTAAACAGGCATTTTCTGGACACATTGAGAAAACAGTTTCTTGTGTGGAGAACCATTAGTCCAGAGATAAAGAATGAATACAAAGAAGAAGGAGAGAAACTAGAACTAAAATTCGAAGCACGAAGCACGAAATACGAAACAATATCAAATGACAAAAATACAAATGCTCAAAACAATGTTTAGAATTTTTAAAATTGAGATTTTGAATTTGTTTAGGATTTTGAATTTAGAATTTCGGGTTTCCCGAACGAAGTGAGGTAGGTATGGATAAAGAATTTGAACCTGAAGTAAAGCAGGAATCAGAAGAATTTCTAGACGGATTTAATGTAAAAACCATAATTGCTGGTATTTTTATCGGTCTTATAATGTTGCCGGGATCTATTTATCTTGGCTTAATTACAGGTGGTATTATCCCAACTATGTGGGTAACCATGATCTTGTTTGTTGAAATAGCGAAAAGGTCATTTATTAAGCTAAAGAAACAAGAAATATACATAATTGGATATGTAGCAGCAACCTTGGTTGCTGCTGGCATGACAATGGGCGCAGCCAGTCTGGTTCTTCAGGGAGGTATATTTAGCGAAAAGATCTGGCAGCAGTATTTTATAAGAACTCCGCAAGCGCACTATTTTGGGATTGACAAATTAATTCCTTCATGGGTAGTCCCGTCTCCTGATTCAGGAGTTTTGGTGAAAAGAACATTTTTAGACTCTGCGTGGATAGTTCCATTACTGATTCTTGTTGGAAGCAATATCTTATTTAGGTTAACTCAATTTGGTCTTGGATATGCCTTATTCAGAATAACTAATGATGTTGAAAAGCTAGAATTTCCAATGGCGCCAGTTATATCAGAGGGGGTTATGGCTCTTGAGGATATGAGTGCGAAAAAAGACAGTTGGCGTATGCAGGTATTTACTATTGCAGGTATGATAGGCATAGTCTATGGATTAATTTATGTTGTGATCCCGACTCTAACAGGACTTGTTGCAGCAAAGCCTTTGATGTTGATTCCTATTCCTTGGGTTGATGCAACAGCGAAGATAAGCAGCTTTCTTCCAGGCGCTATATTGGGATCAATGACAGATCTTGGATTTCTCTTTGCTGGCTTTGTCCTACCGTTTTGGGTAATGGCAGGAGGTTTTATAGGCTCTATTTTAGCTAATGTTGTTGGGAATCCCATTTTGCACAAATTTGGATTAATTCCACATTGGACGGCAGGTATGGATGTAAGGCAAACAGTTATAGCAACAAGAATGGATTTCTGGATAAGTATTACAATTGGACTTGGTATTGTAGTAGCTCTTATAGGTATAGGTGGATTAGTAATGAGTATAATAAAAAAGAAAAGAAGCCAAGGAGTCAATAAGACAGTAGTAGACAATTACAGACCTCCAAAGGGTAGAGGAGATATTCCTATATGGGTGGCTCTAGGTATCTGGATATTTGCAACCATAGGATATATTTTACTTTGCCATAAACTTGTTCCTAGCTTTCCAGTATTATTATTAGTATTGTTTGGCTTTATTCTGACACCGCTTCTCTCATATATATCAGCAAGACTTTTTGGTATAGCAGGTATGCCAACAGGTGTTTCATTCCCGTATCTTAGAGAAGGGATATTCATTAAAAGTGGATTTTCTGGGATAGCTATATGGTTTGCACCAATACCATTTTTTAATGTAGGTGGATATACACAAAAGTTTAAAGAACTTGAATTAACAAGAACAAAGCTGAGCAGTCTGATAAAGGCTGAGCTGTTCTCTTTTGTTATTATGGCATTTTGCAGTTTTCTTTTTTGGGAAGTAATATGGCGGATGGGTCCGATTCCTGCTGCAGCTTATGCATATATAAATAAAATGTGGCCTCTTACAGCAACGTTTCAGGCATTATGGGTTTCCACAACAATTAAAGGAGGAAATCCATGGATGCTGGAAGCTATTAAATTATCCAATATTACATGGAGCATGGTAGCTGGATTAGGAGTGTTTGGTTTAATAAGTATTTTAAAATTACCTATTACGCTTTTTTACGGAATAATTGTAGGGATAACTGGTTGGTGGCCGCATCATATAATTCCTATGTTTATTGGCGCCCTATTAGGCAGATTCTATTTTGCTAAGAAATTTGGTGAGAAAAGATGGAGATCGTTTACGCCATTACTGGCTGCAGGTTATGCTTGTGGAGTTGGATTGATAGCTATGGTATCAATAGCCATTGCGCTTATTTTTAAATCAGTGTCACAGATTATATTTTGAATGAGAAGAATATCGAAGAAGGAAAGACTTTTAATGTCAAGACCGATCAGGAATGAGGCAGTGAGTGCGAAAAAAGTCGACAATGATAAATTAGAAATTACTATATATAGAAAGAAAACAAAATTAGTGATTTTATTATCAAAGTTGTTTAGATTACCTGAAACCAGAAAGATTATTTTAGATAAAATAGGCGCTTGTGTGTGGACATTGTGTGATGGAAGCAGAACCGTAAATGATATAATAAAAGTATTTAGTAAGAAGTATAGCTTAGGCAGAGAAAAAGCAGAAAGATCACTCTTAGTATATTTAGAGCAGTTAGTACGTAGAGGACTTATAGCAATCGCAGCGCCTAAACAGGAAAAAATCTAATGACAGATCAAAAAGAGAAGATTGGAAAGCAAGTAATTCTTCCGCTAAGTAAAGCTGTTGAAATAAGTGTAAAGAGTATAAAAACAAGGCTGGGACGTTCTATGATAACAGCAAGCGGTATAGTGCTGGCAATAGCATTTTTAATGTCTATCTTTGTGTCTGGTTCAATAAATAAGGCATTGCTTGAGAAAGGCTCTGTGGAAGTCAGGGTTCAATTACAAAACCTGGGTGGCGAAGAAGAACAGGGTAAGCAAATATGGCTTGTGGTATTATCACTCATGGTTTGTGTTGTTGGAATCGCAAATGCAATGTTAATGTCAGTTACTGAGAGATACAAGGAAATAGGAACAATGAAGTGTCTTGGAGCTCTGGATATATTTATTATTAAATTGTTTCTGCTGGAGTCAGGTTTTATGGGATTATTTGGCTCAATTGCAGGTGCATTATTAGGTGGTTTGCTTATGACTATTGTATCAAGTATAAATTATGGATTAGAGGTTATTACTAAGTTTCCAATAGTTAGTTTTCTATATTATTTTGTAATTGCGGTAATTTTGGGCACAGTATTAGCTGTTATAGGAGCTATATATCCTGCTTATACTGCTGCCAGGATGGTCCCTGCCGATGCAATGCGCTCGGAAATATAAAATGTAAGGAGAAATATGGATGAAGCAAATGTTGTAAGAACAAGGAATGTAAAAAAGGCTTTTATGATGGGTGGTGTTTCTTTGGAGGCATTAAAAGGTATTAATCTGGAGATAAAAAGAGGCGAATACATCTCTATAATGGGCCCTTCAGGCTCAGGTAAGTCCACCTTATTCAATATGATAGGAGGACTTGATAAGCCAACAGAGGGAAAAGTGTATATAGATGAAGTAGATGTCGCTCAATTAGATGCATACGAATTAGCATGGCTTAGGTGTCGAAAGATAGGGTATATATTCCAAACATTTAATTTGATTCCTGTTATGACATCTTTAGAGAATGTTACTTTGCCAATGACTTTTGCAGGAATGTCAACAGATGAGTCAATAGATAAGGGAATAAGACTTCTTACAATGGTAGGGTTAGGAGATAGGATTCAGCACAAACCAATTGAATTATCAGGCGGACAGCAGCAAAGAGTGGCTGTAGCCAGAGCATTGGCAAATGATCCTGCTATTGTTCTAGCGGATGAACCAACAGGGAATTTGGATTTAAAAACAGGTAAAGAGATTATAGACCTTCTGCGTAAGATGAACAAAGAGAAAGAAGTTACTATTATTTCTGCTACCCATGATTTAAAGATGCTGGATGTTTCTGATAGAGTTTTCTGGATTCGTGACGGGAAAGTAGAAAGAGTTGAAAGGCGTGCTGATCTTGATCTTAATATTGGTACTGTTGAGGGAGAGTAGCAAATTAATACTTTCGTGATATTCGGGATTATATTGTTATCTGTTGTTCTTATATGGCATGTTTCCTATACGAATTTGCACAAAAGGCTGGCAATCTTGCGTCGCGAGCATGAAAAATTGGAGCTGCTTTTAATGGATAACCGTAGGCAGTCATATATCTTGAATGTTATAAAGCAAGCTATAGATGTATTTGGAGAGGATCAAAATTTAGAACAAGTATTAAGAAGAATAGTAGATGCTGTAGCTAAGATATTACAGGTAGATGTAATTATTCTACAACTATATAGTGATGAACAACAAGATTTCTTTATGCGGGTTATAAAAGGAAGAAAAGAATTGACTCTTGGAGAGCAGATAAAAGAAGATGTAATAAATAAGGGGCAGTCACATCTGATAAATGATTTATCATCTTTTCCCAAATATAAGTTTTTGAGTGATCAGGGCATAAAGTCTTTGATTGTTGCGCCTTTGCGAAGGAGAAAAAAGGTTATAGGATTAATAGGAGGATTAGCAGATAAGCCGCGTGATTTTACCGGAGAAGAGCTGGATCTTCTAACAACTGTTGCAAGTCAGGCAGGGTTATTAGCAGAAAATGCTCAGCTATTAGAAAAAACAAAGTTGCTTTCAATTACAGATGGATTAACTAATTTATATAATCATCGCCATTTTCAGGAGAAACTAATGGTTGAAGTAAAGAGAGCAAAAGAGGAGAAGAAGCCTCTTTCACTTATAATGGGAGATGTTGATGACTTTAAGCATTATAATGATACTAATGGTCATCCTGCCGGTGATGAAGTGCTGCGACAGATTGGAAGGATATTAAAAAATAATACTAAAAGAGGGGATATTGTTGCCCGTTATGGCGGGGAAGAGTTTGTTATAATCCTTCCGGATACCTCAGGAAAGAGCGCTAAAATTGTAGCAGAAAAGTTGAGAAAATCTGTTCAAGAATATAAGTTTGTTAACGAAGAAAGTCAGCCAGGCGGTAAAGTTACAATAACTTTTGGACTTGCAGATTATCCTGAAGACGCAGATTCAGCAAGAGGGGTTATGAAGAAAGCAGATAATGCTCTATATATGGGCAAAGAGTCTGGTAAAAATCAGGTTGTTGCTGCCTAAAACTTATTTTCTTGCCTTAATTAGTATTCCGAGATGAAGAAGTGCAAAAATGATATTAGCCAACCAGGCAGCCAGCCAGGGATTAATAGCTCCATCTCTTCCAATCGCTAATGTAATAGGAATTGCTATACCATAATAGATAAATCCAATACTTAGAGCAATTCCAATGCTTTCCTTTTTCCCCTTTTTGCCCATAACTAGCATTATAGAAAAAGCGATAATTATCATTACAAGATTTGAAAATGGAAGCGATATTCTTGAATGCAGCTCTGTCAATTCCCTATATGGGTAGCATTTGATTTTCATTAAACTTTTAATGCGGAGCTTTAGAAGCTTTATGTCTAGATACGGTAATTCAGCTTGTTTAATTAAAAGATCACGAGGTGTTTCTGTAATGGCAGATACTAATTGTTTAAAGTTTTCGGTTTTAATAATAGAGCCCTCTGTATCAAATACACGGATCAGCCCATTAAAAAGTATCCATTTCTTATTTATCCATTTTGCCTCTTTAGCATTAATTGTATTTTTAATATTATAATTTTTATCATACTGAGTTATTTTAATATTATGCATATATTTATCTTTAGCATTAAAAAAACCCACGTGAACGATTCTGTTTTTTACATCCAAAAATGCGAAATCAGTCCATACTTTCTTTTTAAGTTGGTATTGTTTGCCAATATTAACTTTCCATATATAGCGCGCTTTTGACATTGATTTGGGAGCAATATTCATACTTACAGGTATAGATGCTAAACTTATAATTGCAGAAACCAACAAAAATGGCATTAAAATTTTTGTAGAGCTTACTCCACTAGCCCACAATGCTGTTAGCTCATTATATTTATTAAGATAGTTCAAGATTATTATTATGCCTATAAGAGTTGAGATGGGCATGATTTTTATATATATATCTGGCAACAGGTTTCTGTAATAGTTTAAAATGTCAGTGAATTTTGCGCCTTCTGCTACAAATTCGTCTGTATTACTTATCAGGTCTATTATCAGATAGAGACATATAAATGCTGTTAGGCAGTAGAATAACGAACACAAAAAGCTTTTTATAAGATAGCGATCTATAACTTTCATTGTAAAATCCCAAATTCTAAATCCGAAACCCGAAACAAATTCAAAATCCTAATTTCTAAAATTCTAAACATTGTTCTCTATTTATAATTTTCTCATTGCGAACAAACTCCGCTACCGGTCATTGCGAATGGAGTGAAGCAATCTCATAGTCATATCCTATATACCTTCAAGTTGAGATTTGTAGTAGAGTATGTAATCACGCCTATCTTATCTTCTTTTGCAAAAGTTCCACTTTTTCGTTTACCATTTTTTTGAGAGAAGATAGGATCTCTTTAATGAAGGTCTCTTTTAACTTTATTTGTGTCGGCAAACTGAGTTTTGACCATCCTGCTTTATTGCTTTCAACTTCTCTAATTTTATACCAAGCCATGAATTTAGCCATTATGTCGTAATAGGTTACATCAGCCCAATAGAGATTAGCTTCCAATATTTCATAGATTCTGTCGGCTTGTTTCCACCATTCTTCTATCCACGCATTTCGGACTCCAACATCTTTTAGAAAATCTTCCCCTTCTTGGGATTGTAAAGTCTCTTGACTTTTTCTAATTTCAACTTCTCTTTTATCTATAATGTGCATGATTTTCAAGTGAACAGAAAGTGGACCGTAGAGATGCAGAAGTTGGCTATTCCAAAAATCTTTTTCCTTTTGCTTTTTGAATAAGAACCAATGCCAAAGAAAAGTTACTATTGAAGCAGTAAGACCAGAAGTGAAAACAACAAAAATCCAATTAACTTTATTCATATTTCTTCCCCAAAAATTTTAACCATTGCTTTCTCGCAAATCTCAAATTTTTTTTTAATGACTTTTCCAAGATCACTTCTCCTCAAATTCAATGACTTCCCTTTCAATCTCAGGATACAGATTATCTATCTCTTTTTGTATTTCAATGGTCTTTTTTAGGGCTGTGGATATCTGGCAATAGTGTTTTATGTCATCAAGAGACAAAGTCCTTTTCTTTCTATCTTTCAGCCATTTGTTTAATACTTGATAGCCTCCGATTTGATATTCCCAGATTTCTTTTTCTATTCCTTCAAAATATTGGTTTTGGTTGATATAAATTCTCGGCAGGTCACAACCTGCCTCTACAGGTTCGTATATCAATTTTTCTACTCTGTTATCACCCTTACCCTGAAACTTTGCAATTGATGTGTCAAGCTCCGCTGATTTAAGCAGGTGCAGGTCAGAGAGTCTCTTGCCATATTTAGCTATTTTACTGAACAGTTCATAATTTTTCGTAAAAGGAACTCGTGGGAAATCTATCTTTAAAAATTCAGCGTATTTTGCGCGGTAGATATTGGAATAGAGAACTGCGTATATGTAATAAAAAATTTCTTCGGGTAAAAGTGTTTTATTAAAAGCGTTATTTAATTGATCAACTATTGCCTGAGAAAGATTTGGCCTTTTCACTTTATAATTTTCTTGAGGCTCAAAAAGCATCATCACCGTGCCTGAAGACTTCTTTTTTGGAGTAGGTTTTTCTGGATATAGATAGAGGGGGAAGAGATTAGAAATTGAAACAGCAGAAGTTATTGAATGAGCATCTATTATTGAACTGGTTACAAAAACAGGTTGTATTCCTGATTTATCCATTTGTCTCGCAGTAATCAACCCCAAATTCTCCTGCATCATATGTCGCATGACTCTCTTTACTGTTCTCCAGACGACTGAATCATGATAAAAAATCCACTGAATATCAAAAGGACGGTAAATTACTGGGAACACAAGATCATTCAAATCAGAATCAGAAACATCTTGTAACATTGTCCATGCTTTTCTTATATTCCAGCCTTTCTTCTTCCTTATTTGAGAAAATTCATGAAGCTCGTTGTCAGAGTATTTGCTGTGCTTGAACAGACGTATTCTATTGATTAATGTATTTTTATTTGTGTCTATGACAAAATGGTCTCTGGCCGTAGTCATACCAACGCCATTTAGTGAAAAAACGTCGGTTATTTTCGGAAACTTTTCATACTGTTCCAGAAGTTTTTCATCGCGTGGAATAAAAAGATAAAATTCCTGCTTTGGAATTATTTTTTGCCATTTAGTTGTTTTGATATCATTATTTGCGAGCCAATCGTATTTTTTCTTTCTCAAGCCCCATATCTCAGAATGGAAAACTTTTCCATCTTTTTTGTTATTATAGCCTTTTTTCTTTATAAACAACGCAATGGCTGTGCCTTGACGTATGTCAAACACGTTTTCATCCTTTGAACCGTCCTTGCATTTTTCCTTTTTCAAACTGTTACCGTGCAAATCAAGCAGATATATTTCATTAAAACTGTTCATCAGCGACCTGCGCATCCCTCTGAAAGTGGGATTGTCAAGATAGCTGTGATTAGTGATAAAACCCATGACTCCTTCGCCAGCCTGATCTATCTTCCACTGGGCAAAACGGATAAACTTTACATAATCATCCTGTAGCCATTTTGGATTTTTTTCTCCAAGAGGTTTACCATCAACTTCATAATATGTCTTAATTTCCTTAGAAATCCACTCGCCGACATTAGAGGAATGTCCTGAGTAAGGCGGATTGCCAAGGATAACTAAGATCGGGATTTTCTTCTTTACTTCTCCTGCCAAGCGGGATTCTTCAGCTAATGACGACATGCCCGGAAGATAGCTCTGCTCCAATTCTTTCATTTCAAGAGTATTTGTAAGGTAGAGTTTGAATCGTTCATCTTTTTTTAGCTTATATCCAAGTTCTTCCAATAGAAAAGACATCTTCAAATGACCCACAGCATAAGGAGCCATCATTAGTTCAAAAGCGTAGAAATTTTTAAGAATATGCTCTTTAATAAACTTTTCCTTGGAGCCTTCACCGTATTTAAAGACAAATTCTTCTACAGCCAATTTAGATGCCTCTGCTAAGAAAGTTAATGTCCCAGAGGCGGGGTCAAGAACGCGAACACTATCGGAAGAAAAGCCTCCCGGACTTTCAAAATGCTCTTTCAGGATAATATTAAGAGAGCGGGCGATGTAGGAGACCACTGGTTCCGGCGTGTAATAAACTCCTCTGCGTTCTCGTTCGGAAGGATTATACTCTATCAAAAACGTCTCATAGAAATGGATAATGGGGTCTTTTCCTTTGCCTTCGTGAAAATACTTATGCAGGATTTTATTTACATCTGCAACTGCCAAAACCTCTGAAATATCGTCCACAATCCATTCCATTTGTTTGGGTAAATCACCACGGGAAATGAACTCAAATACATCTCTTAAGATTCCAATAGTAGGAGGAATATTGTCATAGGCTAATTTCCGATTGAAGCCGTTTTCTGAGCGTGTGCGAGCGGCAAATAATCCATAAGTAATAGTTTGGGAATAGAGGTCAGCAAAGTCTTCCTTGGTAAGTCCGGAGATGAGATATTTTTGAAACGTCTCATAAAATGCGAGAATATGTCCTTTGCCCTTCTCTGTTTCCTCTTTTAATTCTTCAGCAATGACTTGGTCCTTTAAGAAACGCGTTCGTTTAGCCAGCTCAGTGGCCAAGGACTTTGCCGTATATGTTCTGGGAAGGGAGAAAGAGAAAAATTGATCTAAGAGATTGAGGAATTCTTCTTTCTTTTCTACTGGTGGCGTCGTCTTCAGTTGATGGACAATAAAAGGCCGTGCAACCAAAACTTTATTAATCAATTGTCCATTACGATATAAACGAAATTCAAAGAAGTTAGTCAGAATCAGATTAGGGAAGGTTTTGCGGTATCTTTTAAGCTGTTCAGTATCTTCGATATAATCAAGGCTTTTCTCTGTCGGCTTCTTCGCTTCTATGTAACCCACAATATTTTGCTTTCCGTCCCAGATACGGAAATCAGGATTTCCTGCCTCGGTCTTCTTTGGCAGTGTAGTTATTTGAATCCCTTTTTTGCCTGTAGATTCAGCGTAGCTCTTAAGCAATTCATCAAGACAGGAATAGAAGCTTTCTTCTCTTGCATCGCCCCTTTGGGCAACATTGAGTATCTTTTTGAAATATTCTTTAAGGTTACAGTTCATCTCGCCCATTTTAATTTCTTTCAGCTTTCACATCTCTCATTCTATATCAAAACAGAGTTTAAGTCCATTGAGATTGCCACGAGCCGATTTTATCGGCTCTCGCAATGACAAGCGAAGAAGTTTGTATACTTGGACGTGTATTCTATTTTTCTACTTATGACTATAACTAGTTTTGAAAATTAAATATACACCCGCTGCCGCAATTATAATATTTGGTAGCCACATTGCTACAGCAGGTGGCATGTAGCCTTTTTGCGCTATTATTGATCCTGATATCATTAATAAGTAGTGAAGAAGAATAACAGGCATACCTATTCCTATAGCTGCAAATTTACTGCTGCGGTGATATCTAATACTCAAGGAAATGCCGATTAGGATAAATGGAATAAATGAAAAAGAAAGAGAAGTTTTTCTGTATAATTCCACATATAATTTATTCGTATTAGCCTTTGCATTTGTAATTTTGTTTTTCAAATCACTAGAAGTCATTTCAATAGTACTCTTTTCTAACTTAATCGCATCATAAGCAATAGAGCTAAAATCTATAGGGTATATTTTAAAAGAGCCTTTAAAATATTCGTTTGGATTTTTGGGGTTGAACTCTTCAGTAAACACATCCTCTAATTTGAGTACTAGACTTTGGTCTTTTGGGTTAGATATAAAACGTCCTTGTTTTGCAGTTATTGTTCTTGCAGAAGAGTCCGGCTTTAGCTGGTAAATTACCACATTGTACAGAATATTATTTCTAATTTTATCTGCATAAAAAGTGTATCCTTTGAATATCTTCATCGGTTTTTTTTCTTCCAGAAGAGCTGAGGGATTCAAAATACCGATTTCTTTGAATAATTTTTTTGAAGAGAAGTTTGCCTTAGGAGCAATTGTATTATTTAACGGCAAAGAGACTAGACACAATATTATAGCAACAGCAAGGATGGGAGGCATGATTATTCTATAAGGATTTATCCCATTTGCTTTCATGGCAGTTATTTCATTGTCAGAAGAGAGCCTGCCAATAGAGGTAAGAGTAGCCACCAGCATTGCCATTGGCAGGGTATAGGTTAGGATAAAAGGGAGAAGATACACAACTAGTTTTAATACGCTAAGCGTACTAATTCGCTCACCAACAAGCATATTTGCCAGTCTAAACATGTTTCCCAGAAATAGAATAAAGGTAAAGACGCACAGGCTTGAGAAGAAGGGGTCTATAAATTCTCTTAGGATATAGCGTGTTAATATTCGCATAGAAAAAATAGGGGTGTTGTTATCTTGCTACGCCCATTAAGCCAACAAGGTATTTGAGATCCTGGTCATTATATTCTATTTTTACACCTGCTATAAATGACGGTCTGTCCAGAATATCTTCTGCTCCAGCAACTATATAGTAGCTTTTATCTTCCCATATTTTATAGCTCAGACTTGTTCTAAGAAAGAATGGAGAGCTGTAAACAGCACTATGCCCTTCAACTGTAATGCTGGTTTTTTTATCAGGAAGTATATAGTCCGCTCCCAGCCCTGCGCCTGAGTTTATCAAACCGCCTCTGACTGTCAGATTATTGTCAAAGAATTTTAATGCAAGCTGTACATCATATTCAATTTTATGTCTATTTTCTTTCGAATTGCCTGTGCCTAGCTTGCTTGCTCCCACAAGATAATATTTATCCTCAGCAGGTTCAATCCTTATATAACCTTTATTTCTAAAAGCTCCCTCTCTGGCAGAATATACGCTTTCGACGCCTAACCAAGTTTTTATTTCTCTCATTTTGCCCAGTACATCTTTTGCACCTTCAGAGGCAGCCTTTGCTGATTTCATAGTTTTTCTAGCGTCATTATACAACTCCTCGTCATAAATTAGTTTCCCAACAGTACCTTCTCCTTTATCAATTTTTTTTACAATTTTTTTAATTGTTTTAATTGTCTCTTTTGCTTCTATACCAACCTCTTGGAATTCATCCATAATTTTTTGTGCTTTATCAGACGTTTCCTTTGCAGACTTCATAAACTCGGAAGTATTCTTATAAAGTTCTTCGTCAGTTAAGAGTTTTCCTGCTGTTCCCTCTCCCTTTTCAATTTTCTCCACAAGTTTCCCAATACTATCTGATATTTCCCCTGCTTTAGTAAAGAGCTGATTCAGCTGATAGGAATCTCTACCATCAACAATACTCCCGGGCTTTAGAACAGAGCTATCTGTAGTTCCCATTGTAATGCCAACATATTTGCCTCCCATGAGACTTACATCGTTAATGCTGAATATAGAGTTTTGCCTGAGTATTGTTTCTTTTTTTATCCACAAAGAAACCTGTATTTTATTATCTTTTATATCAAAGCCTTCAACACGTCCTACCTTCATTCCAGCCAGTGTTACCGTATCTCCTCCTTTGAGCCCGCCTATCTGGCTAAAGTTAGCTTTTATTATATATCCATTTTCAAACAATCTGATTTTCCCTATCCAAAAGGTTAGAGCCATAAGCAGTACGATGCCTACAAAAAATGCTATACCGACCTTCTTTTCAATATTCAAAACATACCTCCATATTCTTTAAACCCACGATTTAAATCGTGGGTTTAGTTCCGTTTTTAAGTTATGGGACCCACATTACTTCCTGTAATAAACTGTTTGACAATGGGATTATCCGTATTTTTAATTTCCTGAACAGTTCCCACCTGAATAATTACGCCATTATATAACATTGCTATGCGATCTGCAATCTGATATGTGCTGACCATATCATGAGTTATTACTATTGATGTGGTATTTAATGTATTTTCAAGCTCCAAAATAAGTTTATTAATAGAATCTGCTCTAACTGGGTCAAGTCCCGTTGTAGGTTCATCATAGAGTATAATTTCGGGGTCCATACTAATTGCTCTTGCAAGCCCAACTCTCTTTCTCATACCTCCACTCAAGTCAGCAGGTTTTAATCTTTGTGCACCGTCTAATCCAACTATTCCAAGCTTATTTTTGACTATTTTATCCATATCTTCTTCGCTCAGGTTTGTGTGCTCTTGCAATCCCAGTTTTATGTTTTCTTCAACAGTAAGAGAAGCAAGTAATGCAGCAGATTGAAAAAGCATGCCGAATTTTCTTCTGACATTATCAAGTTCATTATCCGAAATTTTTGAAATGTCAACACCGTCCACTTCTACTATGCCAAAATCGGGTTTTATAAGACCAATTATGTGTCTTAAAAGCACGGTCTTGCCGCATCCGCTACATCCAATAATAACAATTGTTTCTCCACGTCTGATTTTAAGATTAACGCCTTTTAATATCTTTTTATCTCCAAAACTTTTGTGCAGTTCACTAATCTTAATTATTATTTCTTTAGTTTTTACAAATTCAATAATTCTTTGCTTTGCGTTTTTCTCTATTTGCGCAAATTCCAGTCCTGTTTCATAGTATTTTTCTCCACTTGAAATCACCATTGTTCTCTGCCGTTTCACAATACCACTTGCAGATATTTCTTCTTTACTACTGCCAGGAAGGGAGAACCTTAAATGTATCAGAGAATTAGCTTTCATCTGCTTTTTAGTCTTAAAACAGATGCCTCCACCGCTTATATCTTTGGATTTTCTTTCTTCTTGGTGTGCAAAGGCTGTATGTTCGGGAGGCTCAGTGCTTATTGATACGTTTATTTCAATTGGCAAACGAGAATATCTTCTGCGTTCATGAAAACTAATTTTTTCATCCAGCTTGTCTATTTCTATCATTTTATTAGCTCTTTTGAAAAAACATTCTGGTTAAGAAGTAATCAAACACTATAATCAATAGAAACGAAATAACAACAGAGGCAGTAGTTGATTTACCAACACCTTCAGCTCCGCCTCTGGTTCTAAATCCCTGATAACATGATATTATTGAGACAACTATGCCAAAGACAAATGCCTTTACCAATCCGCTATATACGTCCTTTATTGTTAAGAAGTTTTTAATGCTGTCTAGGTATGTACTGGTGTCTACGCCTATCTGAAATTTTGATACAATAAATCCTCCTGCCATGCCTACGCAATCTGAGTATATAACCAGAATGGGAAGCATAATTATGCATGCCAGAAATCTGGGCATTACCAAGTATCTGATAGGGTTTATTGCCAGTGTTTTAAGCGCGTCTATCTCCTCAGACACCTGCATTGTTCCAAGTTCTGCTGTCATTGATGCTCCGACTCTTCCTGCAACTATAAGCCCGGTAAGCACAGGCCCCATTTCTCTGCACATGGATGCTGATACTATTGATCCTATCAGGTGCTCTATATGATATTTTGAAAGTTCAGTTCCTGTCTGGAGTGCGAGCACCATTCCTGTGAAAATCGACATTAAAGATGTGATAGGAAGCGTATAAACGCCCATTTCCAGCATTTGTTTTGCAATAGGTTTTAGATTTTTAAATGCTGATTTACACCAATATACAGTTTTTGCCAGTAATATTAAGACTTCCCCTGTATAATCCAAAGCGTCTGCAATTCTGCTATATATACTTGGCTTCATCATATTAATTCAAAATTTGCAATTTTTTTTAGTACGCCTGGCCCGATTCGAACGGGCGACCTTCAGATTCGAAGTCTGCCGCTCTATCCAGCTGAGCTACAGGCGCAGGTTGGGGTGAGTGACGGGAGTCGAACCCGCGACTTCCAGAACCACAATCTGGCGCTCTAACCAACTGAGCTACACCCACCACGACATTGAATGATACTAATATATAGGAGTAGGAAAAGCAAGGTATTAATTCGGCGTCAGTAGAAGCTACATTTTGGATTTCGCCTCAATTGCAAATATTGTTCCTGGATAATCAGTGATTATTTGTCTGTAAAGTTTATCTGCTTCTGAGGAATTTCCTGTAGCTCTGTAGCAATGAGCAAGGAATAATTTGGCTTCTTGGAGTATGGTGCTTTCAGGATTGATTTTCATCAACATATTTAGCTCTTTTATTGCTTCTGAATAGCATTGTGTATAGTAATAACACTCAGCTTTATATAACGAACTATATCCTAGTTTACTCATAGGATACTGATCTTCCCATTTTTTTATTTTTTCCATAGCATCACTGATCTTTTTTCTTTTTATATAGTTTGAGATTGTATGCATATAGTAACCTTGCATATAAATATCTTTTTTACTGGATGCACTAATGATGTAGTATTTAGTTGCATTATTAATGTCACCCAGAGCCTTATAAGAATCTCCAAGATTAATGAGAATTTGTTTTGTCTCCTCATTTTTTTTATTTTCATATTCTTTCAGGATATTTTTATATTCAATAATAGCTTTGTCATAGTTTTTAAAGTCAAAGGCTACTATATCTGCCATTTTCCGCCTTGCAAGTAAAACTGTATTTTTCTCATTAGAAATGTGTAAAACTTTTTTATATGTTTCAAAAGCTTGTTTGGGATTTTTTTTGCTGTTTTTATAAAAGTCACCCAAGATTATAAACACTTTGGCAATTTGAGTTGGATCCAGGTTGCTAAACTGTTCTAGAAACAAGTTACATGCTTTAGCAGTAAGGGAATCCTCTCCAACTTGCAAAAAGAAGTTTATGCTTGCCATGAGTGTTTTTGGAGAATCGCATTTATTTAAATATTCTGAGATAATCTTAGTATATTTTCTAGAGCGGTTTTTATAGTCTTCGTCCTTATTAAAAAAAACATCCACGGTTCTTATGTTTTGGCTGGTAGTGTCTGATATGTCTTTTTCTATTGACCGAACCTCTTTAGCTGGGAATAAACATGTTCCATTTGGGATTTCAATTTCAAGAGCAGGAGAGATACTTTTAATTTGTCCTCTGATTTCTCTAGCATCTTTAAGAATTACTTTATCTGCTATTATTTTGAGTTTAACTTTATATTCTCCAGGTTGAAGGTAGACATGTAGAGGATTTGTCTTTTTACTTGTTGTTCCGTCTCCAAAGTCCCAGATGCAGAGACCTCCAAGTTTTTGGTCTCCTGATAGATTATAGAATTGTAAGCATGAGTAAATATTTTTATCTATTTTATAATTGCTTATTTGCTCCCATGTAAAGTCAGCCGCTATAGGATTATCATACTTCTCAAAGTTTGTTACTTTAGTATGAATGGGTGATAAAAACGCTTGAGCAGGTATAAGCTTAAAGTATTTATCCTCAGGTTTCTTCCATCCTGCTACAGCAGTGGTAAGACCGCTGAATTGAGTATGATAATAGTCAATCTTGTGTATGCCCGCCTTAAGATGAATTTTCCCTCTGTAATTGCCATAGATTCCTTCAGATGCCCCATGAGCTCCAGGCCACTGTGTAATAAGTCTATTATCTATGAATAAGAAAGAGGCATCATCAGAAGCAGTTGCAAACCAGTGCACACCTGTTTGGGCGCAGTATATATATCCACTGTAGATGCTAATAAATCTTTCAGATGGACCAAATAGATTATAGCCCTGAAAAATATTAGGAACATATCCTTTCCCGTATATCTGCTTATTCCTATCTAGTAATCTTTTCATTTGGTGCCAATTCTTGCAGTATCCTGAGCCAAATTTTCTGGTTTCCAGTAAAAGTCCTGTATGTAGAGGATCCCAGTTATGGTTCGCAGGTTGTGCGTTTGGATTATTGAAATAAATGTAGTAATTTTCAAAACTGGTTTTATCCTCAAATATGATCTTTGTCTTGCCAAATGGGTCACAATGTATCAATTTATGCGGCACAATATTGCCCAAATTATCTATTACTCTTATGTCAGAACCATTATCATTTATAAGACCACCAGTAGTAAAGATTGTGTATACTATGCCAGAGGATTGTTGGGTCTTTTCCCATAAAAGTGGATAAACAGTCTTTCTGCATTTAAAATCAGAATTCCACCATTGGATATTAGAAGAAGAGCGTTCAGGGAGCGGTGAAGCGAGAGTAGGGAAAATAGAGAGGCAAAGAATTAATAATGTAAGGATAATGGTTTTATACTTCATGTTTTATTTTTTCTTGCTCTTCTATATTAGGCTATTCTTTAGCATACATATAGCTTTTTCTGATAAATCCATTACCCGAAGGTAGCAATAACTTTAACATTCCTAACTTCTTGGTCTGTGTCCTCATTTTTTACAGTTACTTTTACAAACCTGGCTCCTATTGAGATGTCTCTAGTTGTTCTTTCTATATTTCCTGGGCTGAATGCCATATTGCCAAAAACCGGTTTGCCAGAATTATCTTTCTGCTCCTCAGTATCCCAGTTTTTTCCATCATAACTGGTATAGACATGAATCTTAGCCGGATGCGATGCTTTCTTGTGATATGTACATTCGCAAGTGAGGGCAAGCTTTTCTCTTGGCTCAAGACGGATTGCAGGGTAAGAGTCGCTTAACTTTGTGCTCCTGTGAGGTTTCAAAATGGGCTCATCTACAATGATATTGTAAGGCTTCCCAATATACGGGACTTTAGCCAAACAAAACCTGTTTGGCTTGCCATGGTCGTAAACAAAATAAGCCCAGCCTGACTCAGTAACTAAAGGACTGAGATGACTGTATAGAAAATCTTCATCAGGATGAGTATCCCAAACACTCCTTAGGCTACCATACCAGTTCTTTATATCCCTGGAGACTAACCAGCGTTCAGGCCAGTTCGAATTACCGTTGAAGTCATAAGCATGCCCACTATCATGAGTCACGAGTAAAAAATACCAACCAAATAGAGGAACAAGCCCATGCGGGTCATAGATAGAACCTGACATATCCTGTGGAATGATTACTTTTTTAAATGAATAATTTTTCCCATCAACAGAGGTCGCTAAACCTGTAAAACCCTCATTTTTTGTGTGCTTCCTCATTAAAGAAGCGGCAAAAATAAGGTAGTATTTTCCTTCTTCAACATTATAATGCAGGACAGGCTTTTGCGGGAAATAAGTGTTTTGACCTATTTTGAATTTCTTAAAGACCTGTTTTTTATTTGTCCAGTTTTTTCCGTCAGTTGAAGTAACCTTCCCGGTAGAGGAAACCCGACAGCGGTTCTGGCCATATATTTCGGTGGTACAAGCAGTGTATAGCATCTCATAAGACTTTGTACCTGGAACACGAATAACATAGGGGTTGTGGTTAGTAGGAACATTTTCCCAATTCTCTGTCATCTGGACAACAGGATTACCATCATGCTTTCTAAGATTCTCTAAGCTGCTACCATAGGCAAGACCTATATGCATCTTTCCATCAGAATTTTGTCCCGAATAATAAAGCTTGAACTTTTCGTCCTCAGGAGCATCGTAGTCATAAAACAGCATTGGATCTCTGATAAGAGCTTCATCCCATTCTCTGGAAGTTCCCTTCTCAAGTATAGGATTTCCATGCCAACGGAAGGAGTTTAGAGAGCGGTTAAGCGGAAATTGTTCAAGGGCTCGCATATGTTCAGAGACCATTAAGGGATTCTTATTATCGATGTCCACTCCATTTTTCAGAACATCTCTAATGGTTTTATACTTCATATTATTATTCAAATACCAAGTATCCAAATCTCTCTGGGACATGAAATGATTCTAATGTAAGTGACCAGCAGCTGAGTTCTGTTTGGCCAGCTCTGCGAGCTCTATTAAAATTTATTCCCCAGACTTCATTATTATAAATAGGATGTTTTACATTTAAGGAAGAATAACTAATGCTTGCCTCACCTGTCCAATAACCTTTTGAACTCTGAATTTTGGCTTTCCTGTTCCAGGTTCCATTCCAAGCTTCTGAATAGGACTTATATCCACCAGGTGTGAACGCATCATAAAAAACTTCCTTTGGATTCATGATAAAATGGTAGTAACTATAATAATCTCTTTTGGTATCCAGAAAAAGTTCTACACAGTCATCACCCCAAACCTTGCCGTCTCTGGTTTTGGCTTTAATAAGTAGCTTTGATAGATTTTCTTCATATAAAATAAATCCAAAGTATATTTTTTTATCATCATAAGTAACCATAGCTACACTCTGTGAAGAAGCCTTTTTATTGGTTGTGTATTCAACATAGTCAGTAGCTTTCTGGGCTTTGCTCCAGCAGGCATCAGATAGGGATCCATCTATTTTAGGCGGAGAGGAAGTTCTTTTTGCAATATATACTCGTTTGGGACATTTGAGAGAGCGGTCACGTACCCAGAGCTCTCCCATCGCATTTTTTGCCCAGATTGTATCTGGACTATTGATTATAATATCATTATATATTTTAATTGCAGCACTTGATCTACCTAGTTTTTCTTCTGATTTGGCGACATGGAAATTAATCAAGGCTATTTGTTCTAAAATCCGCATTTTATCTTTTTCAACTGTGGATGATTCTAATGCGTTATTACATATATTGATCGCTTCTGAATATTTCCCCTGAAAAGAGAGAATGCTGGATTTTGATAGATATATTTCCACAATATCTTTTTCTATATCCATGAAGTCCTTAAGTATCTTATCATAGATTTCAATTGCTTTTTGGTTATCTCCTGATTCAAAATATGCTTTTGCAGACTTTTTAAGAATGTTTAATTGTTCCTTTCTTGAGGCATATTTTGCAGCTATTTCATAGAATTTCAGAGCTTCTTCTTTTTGTTTTCTATCCTCCAGCATTTTAGCATATTCCTTGTATACATCTGCCATACGCCTATCATCAGGAAATCTTTTACTCACATCCCGATAAACTTTAAATAAAGCTGATTTTTTATCTTTAAGTGAATTCATAAGAAGCAGGTAGATTTTTATGATCTCAGGATTATTTCCCTCTTTTCGAATGGCAGATTTATATGTCCAATATGCTTCTCGTCTTGATTTTATTTGCTCAAAAATTTTACCAAGCTCGATATATTTATTTATTACTTCGGGAGTATGTGGATGCTTTTTAATGAATTTCCTCAGCTCTTTTATTTGCTCCCGTTTGGACATGTATGGCTGCAGGTAACCCTCTGTTCCTTTCTGGCTGATTTCTATAAGCAGCGCAAATTTAAATTTTTTTGATAAATAATTGTTGATAACAACCAGACAGAAGACCAATATAAGCAGTGTTATAAGAATGGACAGATTCCCTTTATCCCTAAAATTGATCATTTTTGATACTTGGCATCTAATCCTTATCTAGTGATTCGAGAGAATCAATTCCCTGAGGGAGCGGAAGAATATATTTTACTTTTTGTATGCTACCATCTTTTCTTATTGTTCTGCATACGCGCTGCTTTATAAGGACAGAATGTTCAATCCAGTTATCTTTTTCTATTATTGATCCAAAGATATAACTAGTTCCTTTGATCAGACAATTATCATTAATACGTGTAGGGAATTCGTCGCTGCCTGTTATATTAACTCCGGATTCAATCCTAGCATTTTCCCCAATAACAGTATTCCCTTTAATAATATCTCCCTGCAATATCATGGAGTTTTCTCCGATTTTTAGTGTTTGATTTGAATACGTTGAAATACAGACATTTTTATCAATCCACGTATTTTCTCCAAGTACAATATTGCCATCAAGCACAGTATGATTACCTATGACAACCCCCCTGTTTAACTTAACGCTGCCTGAAATATAAACATCCTCTCCTATTGAAATATCCAAAGGCCCATATTTTTTATCCTGTTTAATAATATCTTTTATTACCTGTTCGTGTATAAAGAATTTTTCTTCGTCCTGAATAGTTATTATATTCTTTAATTGCTCATAATATTTTTTCCTTAGAATTGATTCCATATATTTAAGAACAGTTTTGTTGTTGAAAGCAATGATTAAATCTTCATTCTCTATTTTAAAACCGTCTACAGAAAGCTCTAATCTGTTATAAATTTTTACCATATCAGTGAGATATCTCTCTCTTTTTACATTATCTGTCCCTATCTTATTAATATGTTTAATGAGTTCATTTATTCTGAAAGCATACATTCCTGAGTTGAATTCGCTGTTCTGGAGAAGTTTTTCTTTTGAAAAAGAATATTTCCTGTTTTTATATTCAATATCATGCTTCTGGCTATTTGTAAGCTTAAGTATATCTTTATATTCGATAAGGTCTATTATTCTGTAATTTTGCGAATCGTCAGGAGCTCTTAGTATTCTGCCATAATAATTTAGCTCGGGAGGTCCAGTATAGATGCCAGTAGCAAACATCATATCTGAGTTCAGGGACTCAAAGTATTTGGCAAAGCTTCTGATTGTGTCCGAGTCCATAAGACACATATCCCCAGGAAATATAAACACACTGCCTTTAAACTTGTTTTCCAATGCATCAAGAGCTATTTTCACAGCATGGCCCGTTCCTTTTTGCTCTGGCTGATAAACAAAAACTGTGTTTTTGGTCTTGCCTATTGTATCAATTACTTCAATAGCCTTATGCCCAACAACAATGATCTGATTTTTGCATGCAAGACCTTGCTTAACAGATTCTGATATTCTTTTTACAGAAGGTATTCCCCAGACTTTATGCAGTACTTTCTGCGATTCTGTTTTAAGCCTTTTTCCATGACCAGCTGCAAGAATTATTGAAACAATATTCTTTGAATAATCAATGTTATCCGAATATTCTGATATGTATTTCTGGATTTCTTTATTATTATTAACCATAAACTTATTGCTAACTATATGTTTAACGAATTATAATATATATAGGTATTAGTGTCCAATGAAAATTGCTTTGTCATTTATCCATTTCTGACTTATAATCAAAAAGGGTTGGTTATGAATATAAGACTAAAAGATATCTCGAAAGTATTAAAAGAGAGAAACGGAGTTGAGAAAGTTATCCTTGATAAGGTTAATCTTGAAATTAACGAAGGAGAAATTGCATGTATTATGGGTCCTTCAGAGTCTGGGAAAACGTATCTATTAAAAGTACTTGCTGGTTTAGAACCCTTTGATAGTGGAGACATATTTATTGATAACATTCACGTGGATCATCTTCCTAAAGATAAATGGCCTATTTGCACAGTATATGAGGATTACTTTTCCTATAAAAAGTGGAGAAAACGTAAATTCTCACTCCCTTATTTTTTAGCCATTAGGAAATGGAGAAAAAACACAATACCTGAAAGGGTGAAAACTGTTACAAATTTTATGTGTATTAATAAAATGGAACTATTAGATAAAATGCCGCATAAACTATCTAAAGGCGAGCAACAGAAGTTAGATATTTCAAGATATTTAATAACAAAACATCATGCCTATTTATTTGATAACCCTCTTGCTGCGCTTGATACAAGGACAAAACTTGAAGTACAACAGCAGTTAAGACAGATTATAAAAACTCTAAATGTTCCAAGTGTGTATGTCAGCTATATGCTGGATGAAGCCAAGGCTCTGAGTGATAAGATTATCATAATGAATGAAGGCAAAATCGAACAGATAGGAAAATACGCCGAAATCGTTTCACATCCTGCTAATCACTTTGTATCTGATTTTATTGGATGTCTTTCCTGATTGATTTTTACAGAATTCCTTTTATTACTCTATCAGCTTTATTTCTTAATTTGTTATCAGTTGAAGTCTTAAGTATTTCTGCAGCAACTCGAACCAGTTCCCTTCTCGCTATTTGCACACTAGCCGAATCTGAGGAGTTGTATAATGATTCCCACAGTATCAGAGCAGTGCCTAGATCCCCTGCTCGGGCTTTTGCTAAAGCTTGCATTCTTTTTAAAAACATTGGACTGTCTTTTACTTCTGAGGCGAGAGCAAAGTACTTAGCGGATTTATCATAATTTTTCATATTATGCATACTTACAACTCCTGCGAACATAGGTATACGCCAACCTATATTGGGATTGTGAGCAATAGCTTTATCAAATAGTATTAAGGATTTTGCAGGAGCCTTGTTTGATATTACCAATCCACCAAATGTGTATGCTGTAGTAAACAAAGGATCCAGATCTGTTACTCTTTCAAACATTTGATAGATTATATCAGCTGATTCAACATCCATTTTTTCCACACCCGCCATGTATTGTATTGTTTTAATCCATAATACGTCTGAAGCAATATTATCAAAACCCAATGCAGGTCGCTGAATAAACCTGTCCGCTAACCCAGCATCCTCTTTTATGTCATTTAGAATATTTCCCAGCGGCATTAACCCAACAAGTAACATAATTGCTATAATTATCTGAATTGAGACTTTTGAAGATTTCATAATTATTTCTCCTTGTTTTTTTTGTTTATGCAAAATCTTTATTCTTAAATATTGCGAGTGAAACCAGCAACATTATCGCAGTATATATAGCTCCATACAGAATAACACCAAATATCAATCCCCATGGAACATAAATTCCATGAGCGACTGGAGCCTTTATATTGAAGTACTGAAAGTTCGGTAATGCATAGTAGAGAAGTAGTCCTGCGAACTTAGTTACTACATTACCTGCCTTTTCCACTAGAAATGGTATCTGATAGGACAGATGTCCGGCTATATAAACCACTATAGCTAATATGGAACTTACCATGGATGAACAAAAAGTAGAAAAAAGTACAGACACTGCTACCAGAATCATGGCTTCAAAACAGATAAGTATCAATGGCTTAAACATAACTAAATTTAGAGCGTGAGTTTTTATAGCTAGGATTACTATAAACCCTACAGCCATTATAGCTATTGAAAGTAATGCAACGTATACTGCTCCCAGGAATTGTCCAAGGATAAATTCATGCTTTCTTACAGGTTTTGATATTAATGTTTGAATCGTTCTTGATTCTATCTCCGTTGGAATAGCTGTAGAACCCACCATAATTGATATTAGCATTGCTGCTACAGCAATGCCTGCCAAGCCAATATCTTTCATAAGCTTTGTCTCTTCACCTGCTGTAACTGCACTATACAATGTAGAATATGCTATAGCAAACAAACAAAAAACGACTATTACATAGAGAATTCTACTTTTTATCACCCTTTGATATACACCTTGCGCAATCGTTAAGATAATGTTCATGCTTTCTCTCCTCCCTTTTTTTCTATTGATTTCAAAAAATACTCTTCTAATGATTCCTTGTGTGACGTTACAGAGATTCTTTTCCCATTATTAGCTTCCATTATATCTTCAATCTCCGAAACTTGCCCTATGTCATTAACAGTAACAGTCACTATATCTCCATCAATTCTAAATCCATCTACTTTTCCTCTTACCATATCAAGTCCTTTTTTGTCAAGCTTTTCTACAGATATTTCTATTTCTTTTGCTTCGAGCAAATCTTTTAGTTTGCCAGAGACAATAAGTTGTCCTTTATCCAGAATCCCTATACTGTCACAGAGCATTTCTACATCATGCAGAACATGAGAACAAAAAAAGACTGTTCTACCCTGCTTCTTTATATTAAGTATCGTATTCATTACCTCCTTTCTCCCCACTGGGTCTAATCCCGTGATTGGCTCATCAAAAAAAACTAAATCTGGATCATTAATCAATGTCTGAGCAATACCAATACGTTGAAGCATGCCTCTGGAAAACTTTCTTAAAGGGATTTTTCGACTGTCTGTTAATCCAACCATGTCCAACAACTCCTCGATTTTCTTGTATCGTTCTTTTCTTGGGATTTTAAATATCTTGCCATAAAAATTTAATAACTCAACAGACGAAAACGACTCATAAAAATAGGGGCTCTGTGGAAGAAATCCTATTTTTTGCTTTATTTCTATATCCCCAATTTGTTTTTCTAAAATCCAGGCTGTACCAGCTGTAGGCGCAGTAAGACCCAGCAACAGATTAATAGTTGTTGTTTTGCCTGCTCCGTTTGACCCTAAAAATCCATATATTTGATTAGGAGAGACTTGAAGATTCAAATCTTCAAGAGCCTTTGTTTCTTTTCTGCTACCTTTATAAATCTTGGTAAGATGCTCTGTCTTTATAGCTAACATTATCCAGTAAAATTTATTTATACTTTTTTAATGCTACTAATAAATCTTTCTAAAAGCAAGTGATTTTATTTCAAGGTGTCACCTCTAACATTCTATCTACTGCTCTCTTGGCTCTGATTTGAATATCTTCAGGGACTTTGACCTCATAACGCATATCTTCTAAGCACCATAATGCTTTTTCCAAGGTGGTCAGTTTCATGTTTGGGCATATGGCTTGAGCTGAAAGAGGGTAGAATTTCTTTTCAGGGTTTTCTTTGCGTAATCTATAGAGCAGTCCTACCTCAGTGCCTACAATTATCTCAGAAGCTCCGGACAGTTTTGCGTACTCACACATTCCACTGGTAGAGAGAGCTTCATCAGCGAGTTGAATTACTTTGAGTGTGCACTCAGGATGAACAATAACTTTCGCTTCAGGATGGGCTTTTCTTTGTATTGTAATATCATCAGGTAGAATCTTAGAGTGAACAGGACAATAACCATCCCAAAGAATTAGATTTCGATTAACTTTTGTAGACACATAATGTCCCAAATATTTATCAGGGACAAAGATAATCTCTGATGCATCCTTTAAGGACTCTATTACCTTAACGGCATTTCCGGAAGTACAGCAGATATCAATCTCTGTCTTAACCTCAGCAGAAGTATTGACATAACCTACTACAGTTGCTTTTGGATGTGCTTTTTTAAAAGCTTTTAGCTCGTCTCTGGTAATCATATCAGCCATAGGACACCCGGCATTTATATCAGGCATAAGAACTAGTTTGTCCGGACAAAGGATGGATGCTGTCTCAGCCATAAAACGGACGCCGCAGAAAACGATTACATCAGCATTGGTCTTGCTGGCTGTTTGACTTAATCCTAAAGAATCACCAATATAGTCAGCAATATCCTGCACTTCACCTATTTGGTAATTATGGACAAGGATTACAGCATTCCTTTTCTTTTTTAATTCTAATATCTTTTCTACTAAATTTTTATTTATTTTTAATTTTTGCATTTTAATTTTGTATTATCGTTCCTCCTCCGATAACTTCTTCCCCGTTGTAAAATACCACTGCCTGCCCTGGTGTAACTGCTCGCTGAGGAGCATCAAACTTTACCTTAACCTTGCCTTCGTTTAACGGAATGACAGTTGCCTGCGAGGGCTGATGCAGGTATCTTATCTTTGCTTCCACTTTAATAGGGGTTTCCAATTTACCTATATTTATAAAATTCATATTATCGGCAATTAATTCATTTGTATAGAGCTCTTCTTCCTTGCCTGCCCTAATGGCATTGTTCTTCTTGTCAATAGCAATTACGTATAAAGGGTTCTTATCCGCTATCCCCATTCCTTTGCGTTGTCCAATGGTATAAAAAATAATTCCTCTGTGCTCTCCGATAACTTTCCCTTCTTTATTTATGATAGGACCGGGTTTTATCTCTTCAGAAACACATTTCTTAACGAACTCTCCATAGTTATTATCAGGAATGAAACATATTTCCTGAGATTCCGGGCTATTGACCACATGTAAATTTTTCTCTTTAGCAATCTTCCTTACTCGCTCTTTAGTAAGATCTCCCAGAGGCATTAAAGTGTATTTCAACTGTTCCTGAGTCATTGTATATAACACATAGGACTGATCTTTTTTAGTATCAATCCCTTTTTTAAGGACATATCTGTCCTCTGCCCTCTGTCCTCTGCTCTCCATCCTCTGTATCCTTGAATAGTGGCCTGTAGCGATATAATTTGCACCTAACTCTTTTGCTTTTTTAGCTAAAGCGTCAAACTTTATGTATTTATTGCATCTGATACAAGGGTTTGGTGTTCTTCCTGCCTTGTACTCCTCGCAGAAGTTGGAAATCACCATATCTTGAAAAACATCCCTGAGATTTAACACATAATGAGGGATTCCCAACTTGTGAGCTACTCTCTTTGCATCCTCAATGCCCTCTGCGCCGCAACAGCCATCCCAATCTTTGGAACGCTCCCAGATATGCATAGTAATGCCGATAACTTCAAATCCCTCATCTTTAAGTAAAGCGGCAGTAACAGATGAATCCACTCCACCGCTCATTGCCACAACTACTCTTTTTCCCATCTTTATCCATTCTTCCACAATGGCGACATAGAACGGAGCTTCTCTACAATTCTTGGCAATACTTCTAAAACATTATCAATATCCTTCTCCTCGGTATATCTGCCCAAAGTAAACCTCAAAGAGCCATGTGCTAATTCATGTGATAACCCCAGTGCCAGTAAAACATGCGATGCTTCAAGGCTTGAAGATGTACAGGCAGAACCTGTAGAAGCAGCAATCCCTTCCATATCCAGATTAAGCAGTAAAGATTCTCCTTCTACAGATTCAACGGAGACATTTACATTGTTAGAAAGTCTTTTTGTGGGGTGGCCGTTCAGGCGGACATGGTTTATCTTTTTGAAGATACCCTTTATTAATTTATCTCGCAAAATGGTTAATTCTCTTCCTTCTTCCTTCATCTTCTCTTGAGCAATCTCCACCGCTTTACCGAATCCAACAATAGCCGGTACATTTTCGGTAGATGCACGACGGTTCTTTTCCTGATCCCCTCCGTGCATAAACGAGACCATTCTCGTACCCTTTCTTACATAGAGCGCTCCAATTCCCTTAGGTCCGCAGAGCTTATGGCCGGATATACTGAGTAGATCTACATTAAGCTCATCAACATTTATTGGGATGTGCCCAAAGGTCTGAACAGCGTCTGTGTGAAAACAAATTTCCTTTTCTTTAGCGATTTTACCTATTTCTGTTATTGGTTGGATTGTCCCTATCTCATTATTGGCGTGCATAATAGAGATAAGAATAGTTTTATCATTAATCGCTCTTTTTACCTCTTCCGGATTAAGAAGACCATCCCCATCTACAGGAAGGTAGGTCACTTTAAAGCCCCTCTTTTCTAAAAACTTACAAGGCTCAATTACGCAATGATGTTCAATAGACGAAGTAATTATGTGATCTCCCTTATGCTGATTGGCATAGGCTACACCTTTAAGAGTAAAATTATTACTTTCTGTCCCTCCACTGGTAAAGATGATCTCTTCTTGTTTTGCACCTAATAGAGAAGCTATCTTTTCTCTGGCTTCCTCTATTGCTGCTTTGCCTTCCTGTCCAAAGGAGTGAATGCTTGAAGGATTACCAAATTTATCAGTAAAATACGGTAACATGGTCTTTACTACTTCCGGGTCTGTAGGCGTAGTAGCCGCATAGTCGAGATATATTCTCCTCATCTTTTAGTATCTCCTTTCAAAGTTTCATTCATACTACCTGTTCTATATCCTTCTAAATCAACTGTCACATAAGTATAACCTAATTTCTTGAATTTAGTTATAATCTTATCCATTGTCTCTTCTTTTAATAACTTGGGTATTTCATTTTTATAAACTTCTATTCGTGCAATCTGATCATGGTGCCTTACTCTAACCTGGGTTATGCCAAATTTTCTTAAGAATGCCTCTGCTTTATCAACTTTGGCAAGATTCTCTTTGGTTATCTTCATTCCATAGGGAAAACGACTGGCAAGACAAGCAAAGGATGGTTTGCTCCATGTAGGTAATCCAAGCCTTTCTGATAAGCTACGAATTTCATCCTTACCAAAACCTGCCTCTTCAAGCGGGCTCCTTACACCCAATTCACTCGCTGCTTTCATTCCCGGTCGGAAGTCCTTTGTGTCATCATAATTCGAACCATCTAAAACATAGTTTAATTTATATTCCTTAGCTAATGCAATTAATTTGGAGAACAATTCCTTTTTACACCAATAACATCTATCAGCAGAATTCTCTACAAATTTCTGATTTAAAAATTCATCGGTTTTAATAACTAAATGTCTCACCATTAATCTCTTTGCTATGGTTTTAGCATCTTTTATTTCACAGGCAGGATAAGTTAAAGAAGTTGCAGTGACAGCCACTACTTTATCATCATCTAATACATCTTTGGCTACTTTGAGCAAAAAAGTGCTATCCACACCCCCTGAATAGGCTATTAAAACACTCTCCATCTTACTCAAAATTTCTTTTAGCTGCTGCATTTTTCTATTCATTATAGAAAATATATCAAAGATTGCTTGTTGTGTCGATATTTTTTGCGATGTTGTTCTATGGTAATATTCCAATTTGGCATATTACAAAATGGAATATAGTATAAAGGATATCATTATGAAGAAAGCTTTATATTCAGAAGAGCATAAATATTTAGTTGATCGATTAAAGCAGGCTCGGAAAGATGCTGGGATTGATCAAATGCAGGTTGCTAATTTGTTAGATGTTTCTCAATCTTATATTTCTAAGGTAGAAGCCGGGCAGCGTCGTATTGATGTAATTCAATTGAAGGAATTTGCAAAGATCTATAAAAAAACACTGAACTTTTTTATAAAGTAATATGGATTTAAAAGAGCTAAAACAAAAACTTCAACAAATAAAAAAAGAAGGATTCATCAAAACCCACCGCATTAGTGACACGGGAATTGGTAAAACCTTAGAAGATTTACTCGATATACCAGAGAACAATATTCCTCTCCACGATATTGCAGGTGTTGCTGAACTAAAAGCGTACCGCAAAGAAGCAAAATCCATGTTGACACTTTTTACGCTAGAACCATTACCAAAAGGCGGAGATAGAGATAGATTGCTGCTAGATAATTTTGGTTACTCTCGCAGAGATAATAAACGTTCAAAAGAGTTACACAGCACGCTTTCATGCAAAAGATACAATGCCCAAAAATTAAGATTATCCGTTAGCAAAGATAAGATCAAAGTTAAAGGAGAAGGAAAACGATTAAATATCTATTGGGACATTGAATCGGTAAAAAAGAAATTTGAAGCTAAATTACCGGCTCTTGTTTATGTTTTGGCTGATAAAAAAATCATAAATTCGTTTGAACATTTTCACTTCAATGAAGCTTATTTATTGAAGGATTTTAGTTTTGAATTATTTAAGAAGATGGTCAAAAAAGATCAGATAGTAGTTGATTTTAGAATGTATTATAGACCTAATGGGACGGTAAGAAATCACGGAACAGGTTTTAGGGTTAAGATCAATAGACTGTATGACTGCTTCAAAACCAAGATTAGATTGGTTTAGTTCTTCCTCAAAACAACGATGCTTTCCTTTGTCATTGTTTCTTCCAGTTCTCCTGCGATATTTGTAGGAGAATTTTTTGAAGGCATTCTTTTGCCGGGGATATTTCTAACAAAGATATCTTCACAGGTAAAACCAATTTTTTCGCATAATTCTGCGATGATGAAATCAGTCGGTATGCGTACCTGCTTTACTAATCGATTGCCGATGACTAGGCAAAAATATTTTTTTCTTTTCAATATCTCATAGGATTTCTTTAGACATTCATTTAAATCTATATAAAAGCTTAATACATCCCTTGCTCTCTTTTTATCCATTTCTTGAATTCTTTCTAAAGATTCCCTTAAGTGAGAAGATTCAAGAGAATGAAGCAGATTGCCAGTTGGTTTACCTCCCAATAATTTATTGTCAACGCCTGATGCAGTGTTTGGATCTTCAAAAATGTCAATCCACTGAGCAGATAATCTTGAGAATTGTCCATATGCCACAGTTGTTCTGCTGTCGCCATAGGGCGGAGATGTTATAATGCAATCTATGGAATCGCTTTTTATTGTGCTGATTAGAGAAGTATCCTCATAGATGGGTTTAGTCCATGTATTTTTGTCAACTTCTTGATAGAACTTTCTCATCCCTTCAATATTTAATTCGGTTTTTTTTCTAAAAATGTCAAGCACATTAGGATTGTGATTTTTCAGTTTATCAGCTTTTATTCGCACAAGTTTAAATTCCCCGTTCTTTGTATTTGAAGAAAGTCTAACTGCTTCGCTAAAGGAAACTAAAAAAAAGTTTTTAATCTTTTCATTTTTTGTATCATTAATAGCCTTTTTCAATTTTGCCAATTTCAAAATAACTTTCTCTTTAAACCAAAAGTCCACATTCATAAAGTCTGGCAGTACGATTTTATCGTTTTTTATATGGTCAAACCTATTAAGTAAATTGAAATATTCTTTTGTAAGCGCAGATGGGTTTATTTCAGTTGTTTTTACTTTTGCTAAGAATATAGCAAATGGATTTAGATCAATTCCGTAAGCATTTCTACCTAGTAACCTACTCTCAACTAAAGCGGTTCCAGAGCCGCAAAAGATATCGCAGATAGTATCGCCTTTCCTGCTGTACGTCTCTATCAGACGTCTTGCGACCTGAGGGATGAACATTGCTGGATAACCGTGCAAACCATGAGTATAAGATTTTGTTTTCTCACCTCTATAATCCCATGAATAGTCAATGCGCCTTTTTAGTTTTGCATCCTTATATTTATCTTTTTCTAAAAGAGGTTCTAGATTTCTAATTATCTTTACAACGATACCTCTAATTTCGACCTCCTGCCTATAAATTGGCAATAGCGTAAGATTTGCAGGTTGTAATCTGAATTGGTTATTTTCTCGGTAAAGTTTTTTTAATGTGGCTTCATTTTCATCGATTATCGCTACAACGGTTTGGCCATTGTCAGCAGTTTCTTGCTTTTTAATAACAACTATATCGCCATCAAAAATGCCCTCTTCAGTCATGCTATCACCAGTAACGCGCAAAGCATAATATTTACCTGCCCTGCTAGTTTCATTTCTGGAAAGAGTGATTGTTTTATCGGATAGTTCAATTGCTTCAATTGGCTGGCCGGCAGCAATAGTGCCGACTATGGGTATTTCGATAGATTGGGCATTCTTTTTAGGAATCAATGCTCTAGGTTGATTATCTTCTTTGTGTAAGTAACCCATATTCTGAAGAGCTTGGACGTGATAGTGAGCAGTTGAAACGGAGGAAAGCAGTAAGTGTTTCTTGATTTCCTCAAGAGAGGGAGCGTAGTCGTGCTTAGTGATATATTTTTTTATGTATTCCAATACTTGCTTTTGTCGTTTTGTGAGCATTCCCACCTCCGCAGAAAAGATTCTTGACTTTCGATTTATTTTCGATTATAATACGATGCATTGGATGAGTCAATAAAAAAATGGAGGTATAATATGTCAAAAGGGAGAGTAACGGAAATTATTGATGGAGATACTTTTAAGGTAGTAGGTGGAAAAACTATTCGTCTTGCAAGTGTGAGGGCGCCAGAGATTGGGACTAAGGGAGGTGCTAAGGCAAGAAATGATTTGGAGAATATGATAGGGGACAAGACGATTAGTTACGATACAGTAGCCAAATCCTATGGAAGAAATGTTGCTGAAGTAAAACTTGCAGGAAAGTCAGTTAATCAAGGGATGAGAAATAAAGGCTATAGAAATAAAGGTATATAGATTATGCAAGAGAAATTTATATATCTTCATGCTTCCTAAATACCTAGAAACCTATAAATCTGGTCTTCTGGAAGAAAAAGTTAAGAGAGCTCATGAAATTCTTTCTTCATGCACTCTCTGTCCTCGTAACTGCAGGGTCAACAGGCTAAAAGATAAAAAGGGATTTTGCAGATCTGGTAAGGATTTGATTGTCTCAAGCGCCGTGGCGCATTTTGGGGAAGAGCCGCCAATATCGGGAACAAGTGGTTCTGGAACAATATTTTTTTCGAATTGCAATCTTAAATGTATCTTCTGTCAGAATTATCAAATTAGCCAGCTGGGTATGGGGAATAAAGTAACAACAGAAGAGCTTGCGGATATGATGCTCTCTCTTCAAAATAGAGGCTCTCATAATATAAACTGGGTTTCTCCCACCCACTTCCTGCCACAAATACTCGAGGGATTATATAAGGCGATAGGGAAGGGATTGAAAATCCCGATTGTTTATAATACAGGAGGTTATGACTCTCTGGAAATTATTAAGCTCCTTGATGGTATAGTTGATATATACTTACCTGATATGAAGTATTCAGATAATCCAACAGCAGAAAAACTCTCTTCAGCACCCGATTACCCACAGCACAACCAAGCTGCTATTGTGGAAATGTTTCGCCAGGTTGGAAACCTTAAAGTTGATAAAAGTAAAGTAGCAGTAAGCGGTCTTTTAATAAGACATCTTATTCTGCCGGATGACCTTGCTGGTAGTTACAATACGCTGTCTTTTTTAGCAAATAAAATTTCCAGGGATGTATTGATTGGACTGATGAGTCAATATCATCCCTCGCACATGGCAAATAAAGACAAAAGACTAAATCGAAAAATTACAGGCAAAGAATATAAGAAAATCATTAACTGGGCAGAAGAGCTAGGATTTAAGAACTGCCTGATTCAAGGAATGGATAGTTCGGATCTGTTCCTGCCGGATTTTGAAAAAGACCAGCCGTTTTGAAAATTTCCAGTAGCACAAGTTTTACTGTTCTTGGAATAAACCGGTGCTTAAATAGCGTTCGCCTGTATCAGGGAAGATTACAACGATAAGTTTGCCTTTGTTTTCTTTTCTTTTACCTATTTCTATCGCTGCCCAGGCTGCCGCACCAGAGGAAATACCTGCAAATATACCTTCTTCCTTAGCTAATCTTCTTGCGGTCTTAGCAGCATCTTCATTGCTTACCTTAACTACTTCATCAACTAAATCCATTCTTAAGACATCAGGCACAAACCCTGCCCCAATACCCTGAATTTTATGCGGACCAGGTTCTCCGCCGGACAGGACTGGCGAATCTTTGGGCTCAACAGCAATTGCTTTAAACTCGGGCTTTCTTTTCTTAATTACCTCAGCTATCCCGGTAATAGTTCCACCTGTGCCCACACCACTGACCAATATATCTATCTTGCCATCCGTATCGCGCCATATCTCCTCGGCTGTAGTCTCTCTATGAGTCTTAGGATTAGCTGGGTTTTTGAATTGCTGCGGCATAAATGAATTTGGAATGCTCTTTAGGATTTCTTCTGCCTTTTTCACTGCGCCGCTCATACCTTCCTGCCCGGGGGTCAGAATAACCTCTGCTCCAAGTATGGATAGTAACTGTTTGCGTTCAACAGACATCGTATCAGGCATGGTTAAAATCAGGCGATAACCTTTTGCAGCGCAGACAAAGGCTAAGGCAACTCCTGTATTGCCGCTCGTCGGCTCAATAATTGTAGTATCTTTTTTAATTAGTCCTTTGCTTTCTCCATCCTCAATCATAGAGACCCCAATTCTGTCTTTTATACTGGATAATGGATTAAAGGATTCAAGTTTTGCTGCAACAGTTGCATATGTACCTTGTGTAATCTTATTTAACTTTACCAGAGGTGTATTTCCTATTAGTCCGGTTACATCATCTGCTATCTTGGACATTATTACTGCATCTCCTTTCAAACAATTCTATTTAGATCCTCTAACAAACTTTTGGCATCTATGCCATACATTTTACAAACTTCGCCTATCTTTAACTTTTCCATTTCCATCTTTGCCATAGGGCAGTGTAAACACGGCAACTGATATTTAGCGAGCATTTTTTCAGCACCTTCAATTTTTAGTATATCAGATAATGTTGTATTTTCATTTACTTCCATTTTTTTGCTCCTCTGATAAATTGTCAATTAACTATTTTGTTCTCGTGATTCCTTCCTTTTCAAGAACAAAGGCAAGGGGTAAATAACCTTGCCTTTATATCTTTCTACTTAATTATTACGAACAGCAGGAGCAGGAATCATCTTTTTTAACCATCGGCTTTCCACAGCATTCTGGAACAGGCTGGCATTCTTCAACTTCTATTGTTTTGTCGCAGCAATTGTCAGCGCATTTGTACTTTATCTTTTTCTTAGGCTCTGAACCGCAGCATCCCATCTGACTCACCTCCTTTTAAACTCTTTACAAGCTTAATAATATCACACTTTGACCGCTCCTTCAAACAAATGCAGGGGTCTTAACAACTCCAGATTAGATATATTCCGCCTAATAGAACAAGAACTCCGCAAATCTTTTTTAAAATAATCGTACCTTTGGATTTCTCATTCCAGTTCAAATAATGCTGGACAACTTCTGTAAAAGTTCCTGCGAAAACAATCACTGAACAATGACCAATGCCGTAAACAAATAGCAGTGTTACCCCGTAGAGAAACTGTGTCGATGCTATCTTAAATGCAATGCCAAGCATAGGCGCCATATAGGCAAAAGTGCATGGCCCGAGGGCAATGCCAAAAACGAGGCCAAGTATAAACCCAGCTAATAGACCTTTCCTCTTAAACGCAGGCTGACTTGATTTTCCGAGAAAAGGAAGAGGAATAATTCCTAAAAGATGAAGACCTATGATAAAGAATATTACGGCTACAATATAGTTTCCATAAGGCCCTATATCACCCAGCATTCGTCCAAAAAGTCCGGTAATTAATCCTATTGCAGCAATAGTTATTAAGATTCCCGAAGAAAAAAGCGATGCTATAAGAAATGCTCTTTTTGTGGATATCCTTCCCTGTTCATCAATAAAACCTACAATTAAAGGAATGCTTGCCAGGTGGCAGGGACTCAATAAGATACTTAATACTCCCCAGACAAAAGAAGCGGTTAAGGCAATAATCGGGCCTGATTGAAGAGAATTAGATAACCACTCAAACATGGCTCTTATCATTATTCAACTCCCTGCTTCTTTAGTATCTTAACTATTTCTTCTTTAGAGAAGAAGCCCATATGCCGGAAAAATTCTTTTCCGTCTTTGTCAAGAAAAACCTGTGTTGGAATCGCTCTGATACCATACTTCTGTCCGTAAGGTCTTCCTTCAGAAGTCCAGACATCGTAAAAGATTACTTTTACATCAGGATATTCCTCTTCGATTTCCTTCATTATCGGCTGCATCATCTTGCAGGGAATACAGTTAACAGAACCAAGTTCTATAAAAGTAACCTTAGTAGTTTTGCTTTCCTGCGCAGGAATCTCTGTCTCTGTTTTGGAATTTAACTGTTCTTCCTGATGAGTTTGCTTTTCCCCATTACAACAACTGCTACAGCCTAGAACAGAAAAAAGCAAAGTAGACACTACTATAAAACAGATATTTCTTGCCAGCTTATGATGCATTTTGTCCCTCCTTTAACCAGTTTTTAATTTCTTCTATGCTTGGTATTTTACCAGCGCTCTTAACTTCTCCGTCAATGACCAAGGCAGGAGTTAACATTACTCCACGATTCATAATTTTTTTAATCTCTGTTACTTTGGTTATCTCCGCTTCAATTCCAGATTCTTTCACTGCCTGCCCGGCAAGCTCAGCCAGTTTCTTACACTTCGGACAACCTGTTCCCAAGATTTCAATCTTCATTTCTAATCACCTCCTTGATTTCAGCTTACAATGTATCCAAATAAAATGCCGCTTATCGTAGCCATAATGACTACTAACCCTACGTACACGACTGTTTTTTTTGTTCCAATAACCCCTCTGATAACCAGCATATTAGGCAAACTCAATGCCGGACCTGCTAACAACAAGGCTAAAGCAGGCCCTTTCCCCATGCCCGCTCCAATAAGGCCTTGTAAAATTGGAACTTCAGTTAATGTTGCAAAGTACATAAACGCCCCTACTATAGAGGCAAAGAAATTGGCCAAAATTGAATTGCCGCCAACAGCTTTGACAATTATCCATGAAGGAATTAATCCCTCATGATCAGGTCTTCCCAAAAGAAGACCTGCTACGATTACACCCGCTAAAAGCAAAGGCATAATCTGTTTCGCGAACCCCCATGACATAATAGTCCATTCCTTTAGCTCTTTCCGCTTGAACCACCTTATGAGCATTATTAACAGTGATAATAAGAAAACTGCGGTTATTATCCATTTATTTTCTGCTTGAACTTTACTCCAATTAGCGAATACAAGCACTCCTATCATAGAAGCAAAATAGAAAGCGTTTTTCCAGAGAGGTCGAGCTTCTTTTTCTTCTCCGGACTGAAAAGCGCCATTGGCATGTCTTGCTCTTTCCTCCTTAAGAAATATAAGGTGCATCAGAAAGCCAACGACTATGCTGAAAACTATTGCTCCGATAGCTCTTGCTAATCCTAACTGCCAGCCCAAGATACGAGCTGTCATTATAATCGCTAATACGTTAATGGCAGGACCTGAATAGAGAAATGTTGTGGCAGGACCTAACCCAGCACCTCTTTTATAAATTCCTGAAAATAGCGGCAAAACCGTACAGGAACAAACCGCGAGTATTGTCCCTGAAACAGAAGCAACGCTATAAGCTAAAAATTTGTTTGCCTTTGCCCCGAAATATTTGATCACAGAAGATTGACTCACAAAAGCAGAAATGGCTCCGGCAATAAAAAACGCAGGCACCAGGCAAAGCAAAACATGTTCTCGCGCATACCATCTGACCAAAGCCAGTGCTTCAAACACAGGATTTCTAAACGGCAATGCCTCAACAGGAAGATAAAAACACCCAAAAAATACCGCAGTCATCAATAAAAGTTTTTTGCTCTCTTTCATCTTTATGATCTCAGGATGGGTTTCAACTAAATCGTGATGCTATCCAGTCGCCAAGATAATGAGTTAGGACTATAACTATCAAAGCTATAACCAAGTGCTCTGCAATCACCTTCCATGGATTTATTTTCTGCTCCATGGCAATTCTATAACTAAGAAGACATAATATTGATAATCCCCAAATTATGCTTATCATGATTGCTGTTAGAAGCTCAAAAAATAAAAGTGGAATAATGAAGGTTAAGGCAAAAATAAACTTAGATAAAAAAGTGGCAATTGTCGCCGCCCATATCTGCTTTGCATTATGTTTATTTTCAAACTCCTCAGAAATATGAATACCCAGTGCATCTGAAAACGCATCAGCTATTGCTATTGTCAATACACCGCCAATAACGACAACCTTCGAGTGAGTTCCAGAATGCAAACCGACCATTAACCCAAGCGTTGTAATTATTCCTGAAGTTACACCAAAACTAAAACCCACTTTTAATGAATGTTTCATAATAACGCTTCCAAATTCTCAATTTCTTCAATTGCATTAGTAAACAAATTATAGATTACTTTGTATTTTTTCTCAAGCATTTGCTTTGTTCGAGGATCAGATTGAATATGAGACAGACTTACTCCTCTTCGCATCAATCCTTTTTCAGTAAGTGATAATCTAAACCAGATCCATCCAATGAGATATTTCATATCTTTTTTATAAAAGAAGAATTCAATCTTATAACCTCCAATCTGTGTTTTTCTATTTCCTTTACCTCTCAATTCTTCTGTACCTTCATAGTTTGTAAATTCATAAGATAAACGTCCTTCATATGTATCTGATAACTCTTTTTTAATTTTTGGCCATAGGTTGACAGGGAAATAATCATCAAAAATTTGCTTAAATCTGTGTTGGTCTATCGGTTTTGCTCTGTATTCACCTTCTTTAGTAAAAAAGTCTGTGTCAATAGAGGTAGGTAGGGTATTTAGTATATTATAGAAAAGGCTTTGTATATTTTGAGGAGAGTGCCAGTCCAGAATGCTTTCGGGACAGTTATCTGGTATATTAATTTTTTCCATTAGTATTTTTATAAGATTTGGCCGTGTTATAAGATTTATAATAGTTCTAATTGTATGAATAGGTTCTCTTACCATAAAATCAAGTGTAAAGGTCCCTCCATTACTTGCTTCTCCCATTATAATGACTTCTGTATCTTCTTTTGAAAGTATCTCTCCTCCACCGGCAACAGCAGCTTCTCCTGTGTCTGTTCTCTTCAATGCAATATTAAAGAGACTACATATTTGCTCCATAAGAGAAGAAGATGCATCATTAACTACAATGCCATATTTCCCATCAACAAGTTTACCCTTATCTGCAATGTCAAGAATAGATGCAAGCACATCCAATGCAAATATCTTTTGAACACCTGGAACAAAAGGGTCTCCATTTTTATCTATTAGAACTACGTTTTTTCTGTCTCCATCAGTATCAAAGACAAAGAATGCAATAATCTTCTTTTCAGATGTTGTCATTCTGCTAAGTGCTTCTTGAGCTTGTTTTGTAGCATCAGGAGTTGGAGCAAGCTGATGATTCATATCTTTGCGATATTCTGAATTTATCTGAACAATATTAAATCCCCACGACTCCAGATATTCCTTGTCTCTTCTCGCTCCACCATTTGGGTCAAGCCCAATCCATAGCTTCATAGAAGATATTTTTGATTTGATATCATCTTTTATACGTTTTACTTCTTGAGTATCTTTAGATCCAGTTATAATAGAGTCGCAAAGTTCAGAGTAAATTTTCTCAGATTCCTCTCCAAAAACAGATATATTTCTAAAGATCCCCTCAATTCTCTGAGAGGACACACCGTTGAGTCCAACTATGACGTCTCTTATTACAGCTGGGTTAGTCAACTCAGATTCGTATTTTTCAATAAATGATTGGGCAAGTCCAGCGGATAATACTCTGCCGTCAGAAAGTCCCAGTTTTAAGCCATTATATCCTATTGGATTATGACTTGCGCTTATATATAAGAATCCATCAGCAGTTTCTCTGGAATAAGCAGCAATTCTTGTAATAGGAGATACAAATATATATTTCACGTCTACATCACACCAGATGAGAGTTCTTATTGCAATATCACAAATAGCAGGACCGCTGTGGCGTGTATCTATGCCAACAACTATAACAGGTTTTTTCTTAGAGGATTTGTTTTTAACAAGATCAGCAAAATTCTTTGTTATGATTGCAATATATACTTTAGCAGCCTCTGTTATACTTGTGGAGGTACCATCAAAGAAATCAGGTTTGTCATCTCCATTTGTTGTATCAAATACCTGACGTATGCCTGATATTGAAGCAATTCCAAATTCTTTGCGTTTTCTTATATTGGTTATAAGCTGTTCAATATCTATTTTATTTAAATCAGAAAAGGGCAATACCTCTGGATTTCCGATATCTAAACCAGTTTTTTTGTCTAACATATTTCAACTATATCAAATCTAATTTAATTAGCAATAACGATTTTAAGGTTGTAACACACATATGTTAATGTACTAAATGCGCTTGATAAAACACTGTAATACACAAATGATAATGTCCTATTTGGCACATTTAGAAATGTCCTAATTTAAAGAGGCTATAATACCCGATTTAATAGGAGGGTATTATGGCAGAAAGGGATATTATCATGGCAAGTCAAAGAGAGCTAAAGCGG
>JAUSPT010000093.1 GCA_030652805.1 bacterium
TGCTTCTTTCCTTATCTCCTTAAATATTTTCGCAGATACTATTAATATTTTCCTGACCCCATCCCGAAAGCTTTCGGGATGGGGTCCCTTGTATCCTCCACCTAGGGGGTAAGGATGTATCTTACCATTTCCACACACAAAAAAATTTTCACTTGACAGGCAAAAATAGATATGTTAGATTTACTTAACAAATAAAGACACCTTTAAATGATTTAAGGTTTTAATATGAAAAAAGATAAAAAATGCAGCCCGGATATGGAGGATTATCTGGAGGCTATACTTATTCTTAAAGAAAGACATAAGGTTGCGAGAGTTAGAGACATAAGCCGCCTGATGAATGTAAAACCGCCCAGTGTAGCCTCAGCTCTACAGACTCTTTCCAGAGATAATTTTGTGATTCATGAGGCATATGGCTATGTTGACCTTACTCCAGAAGGAGAAGAATTAGCTAAAAGAATACAAAAGCGGCATGAAATGCTGAGCAAATTCCTGAGAGAAATTCTGTGTATTAATCCAAAAATAGCGGCAGAAGATGCCTGCAGAATGGAGCATGCGATCAGTCAGGAAACATCAAAAAAGTTGACAAAGTTCTTAGAGTTTGTGCAAACCTGCCCGGATCATGATAGACCTGATTGGCTGAAGAGTTTTGATCATTATTTTAAGACTGGCAAGCGGCTAAAGTGTAAGATAAGAGAGCTTAAACAGAAAGATGAGACTAAGTAATTTATGAAAGGGGGAAAATATGGTTGATATGGTATTAAGCGAACTAAAACCAGGTCAAGGAGGCAAGATTACGAAGATCTCGGGCAAAGGTTCTGTTCGCAGGCGAATTTTGGATATGGGAGTTGTTAAGGGAGCGGACATAGAGATGGAGCGGGTTGCTCCATTAGGGGATCCGATTGAAGTAAAGATAAAAGGGTATCATCTCTCCCTGCGTAAAGAAGAAGCTTCGGATATACATGTGGAAATAAAAAAATGAAGGGGCAGTATTTACCTTTGAATATGGTCTCACCTGGCAGAAAAGTGAAACTAGTTGCAGTAAGAGGTGGTCAGGGTATAAGAAGAAGGCTTAATGATATGGGGTTAAGTATAGGGGCGGAATTTAGAATTATACACTCCCACTTTTTCGGGCCATGTATTATTGCTGTAGATAATACAAGATTGATTCTTGGCCGTGGAATGTCTCATAAGATATTGGTAGAAGATACATCTTAAATTTTTTTATGTATAAAGTTAGATAGATACAACATAGTTATATATATAAAACAAAGAGGAGGAATAAAGAATGCAAAAGAAGCTAACTATTGCTTTAGCGGGTAATCCCAATTCAGGGAAAACCACTGTGTTTAACAATCTGACAGGAGCACGCCAGCATGTAGGCAATTATCCGGGCGTAACTGTTGAAAAGAAAGAAGGGACTTTAAAGTATAAGGATTACTCAATAAACATAGTTGATTTGCCGGGAACGTACAGTTTGACAGCCTATTCAATTGATGAAATTGTTACACGTAATTTTGTGATAGAAGAAAAACCGGATGTAGTAATTGATGTTATTGATACTTCCAATCTTGAGAGAAATCTGTATTTAGCCACACAGTTTATGGAGTTGGGCGTTCCTTTAATCCTTGCTTTAAACATGTCTGATGTAGCAAAAAAGCAGGGAACAAAGATAGATAAAAACAGGTTAGCTGAGCTTTTAGACGTTCCTATTGTTTCTACTGTAGCTACTAAAAAAATTGGCATGAAAGAATTACTTGATGAGATAGTGAGTCTTGTTGAAGCCAGAACTGAACCAGAAAAAACAATTGTGCATTATGGGAAGGAGATTCGGGAGGAGCTAAAAAAACTGGAGGAAATTCTCAAAAAAGATAAACCTCTTGGAGAAAAATATCCTTTAAGATGGCTGGCAGTAAAGCTCTTGGAAACAGACGAGGAGATTATAAAAAAAATAGAGGAAAGTTCCTTTTCGGAGGAGATTCTAAGCGCAGTAGAAAAGAGTACTGCTCATTTAAAAAGCATCTTTAATGATGAGCCTGACGCAATAATTGCAGACAGGCGTTATGGATTTATTAGCGGTGCATGTTCTGAAGCAGTTTCAAGAAACTATGAAACACGTCATACCTCCTCTGACAGGATAGATAAGGTGCTTGTTAATCGTATCTTAGGCTTGCCTATTTTCCTTGGGTTAATGTGGTTAGTATTTAGATTTACTTTTAAAGCAAGCGAGCCTTTAATGGGCTGGATTGAGTCAGCGCAGGAATGGTTAGGAAACATGTTTGGCGGGTTTTTACCTGATGGCAGCGCAATTCGATCATTAGTGGTTGATGGAATAATCGGCGGAGTAGGAAGCGTGCTTATATTTGTGCCGATTATATTCCTGTTATTTCTGGCAATGGCTGTTTTAGAGGACTCAGGATATATGGCAAGAGCAGCTTTTATTATGGACAGGCTTATGCATAAGATTGGTTTGCATGGCCGCTCTTTTATTCCAATGCTCTTGGGTTTTGGCTGTAATCTGCCTGCAATTATGGCAACAAGAACAATAGAGGATAGGAAAGACAGACTGGTAACTATTCTGGTTAATCCTTTTATAAGCTGTGGCGCAAGACTACCTGTATATACTTTGTTTATCGGAGCATTCTTTGCTGAAAGGATAGCAGGGAATGTATTATTCTCTCTATATATTCTTGGGATGATCGTAGCTATTGTAATGGCTAAGATATTTCGCAGATTTCTGTTCAAGGGCCCAGCATCGCCATTTGTTATGGAACTTCCGCCTTATCGTATACCAACTGTAAAGGGGCTTTTTATCCATATGTGGGAAAGAGGAGTGGTTTATTTAAAGAAAGCAGGGACAGTTATTTTTGTCGGGTGTGTCCTAATCTGGTTTTTGAGTAATTTCCCATGGCAGCCCCAATATTCAAAAGACTACAATACTCTAATTGAACAGGCTCAAGAGAATGAAGGATTAGTTTCCAAACTGGAAAACGAAAAGGCATTTGAGAAAATGGAGAAGAGTTATGCGGGAAGGCTTGGCAGGATAATCTCCCCTGTGTTCAAGCCTTTGGGATTCGACGATTGGAAGACGTCTGTAGGATTAATTGGGGGGTTTATTGCAAAGGAAGTTGTTGTTGGAACATTAGGAACGCTTCATTCAGTTGGCGAAGCGGATGAAGAATCCAAAACTCTGCGTCAGGCGCTTCAGAATCAGAAGCGTTCCGATGGAAGCAGAATGTATAATCCATTAGTTGCTTACAGCTTTATGGTTTTTGTACTTCTATATATGCCATGTGTAGCTGTAATTGCAGTAATAAAGAGAGAAACAAATTCGTGGAGATGGCCGATATTCACAGCAGTTTATACCACTGCTGTTGCATGGATAGTTGCCTTCCTTATTTATCAGGGCGGAATGCTGCTAGGGTTTGGAGGGTAGCGTGAAACTCACGAGTAAAAGGAAAGGCATTAATCCAAAGATATTGGAAGAGGTGGCAGAATATATCAATCAAATAAACTATGGAGAGGTGGTAATAGTAATTCATGATTCAAAAATCGTTCAAATAGAAAGAAAAGAAAAAAAGCGCTTTTAATTTAAGCCAGCCACTGTACAAACAGAGCTAAAATCTAAATTGGCTTTAGGATACCGACTGAACAAGCAGAGGTCATAGAGCAAAAAGTAAGGAGAAGGAAATGAAATTTGACCTCAAGATTGGATTAGCCGGTGTTTTAATTGTTGCTTTTCTCAGCAATGCTTGTATGGGGGGCAGTGAAACTGCTCAAAAAGGAGTTACAGAAGAACAGAGAGGAGCTGCAGCAAAGATAATAGACTTATTACAAAGGAAAGGAATTATTACAGCTTCGGAAGCAGAAGAGTTGAAGAAAGAGCTCATAACGAAGAAGCAGAAAGAAAAAGCCAAGATAGCCAAATCTATAGAAGATAAGACACAGGCAAGCTTTAAGGTTCCGCAGATTGGTTCAGATAAGATGAAGATAGGGGGAATGATTAAATTTAGAAATTCTCATTGCCGGGGACATAAAGAGGATAGATCGACAACATCAAGCGGGAAGAAAGACTATGATACTTTTAAGGTTTCAGACGATTCCCTTGATATTGAGGGAGAAATTACAGACGACTGGAACTACGGTATCAGCCTTACGATGAACGAACAGGATAATGGGAGCAATCTAAGGGATATATGGATGCAATGGACAGGTTTACCGTATGCTGCAATAACAGCCGGTCAGTTCAATGTTCCATTCAGGGAAGGGGTGGATACAATAGAAGAAGTAGAAGTAGTTGATTCCATAACACCTGAAAGAGATATTGGTGTGGCAGTTAGCGGAGATATCCTGGATAAGAAAATTACTTATGCTTTAGGTGTATTTAATGGGAGCGGCATCAATACCTCGGATGATAATGACCAGAAGGACATTATAGGAAGAGTAGTTGTCTCTCCCTTTAAAGACAGTAATGGGGTATTGGAGGGATTGAGCATGGGTGTATCAGCTCAGGGAGGACGTCAGCCTAATGAAACTTCTGAAGGAATTACTTATGGCGGAGACAGAACAAGAATCGGCGGCTTGCTCAAATATGAAGGGAATATAGCCAATAGAGGATTTAAACTTCAGGGTGAATATATTCAGCAGAAAAGAGACAGGGATGACCAGAAAGCTGATATCAGTTCTGATGGATGGTACGCGCAAGCAACATATGAACTCAATCCAAAGTGGTGGTCTGTTTACCAGTATGGAGTGTACAATCCAAGTGGAAAGTCTTCAGGTGATACAAGAAGGACAAGCACAGTGGGCATCAAATACACTTTCAATGAGTATACGAGTATACAGATGGACTACAGAACGCTAGAATATCCTAACTCTAAGAATGGCCAAGAACTTCTAACTGAACTTACACTGGAATTTTAATGCTATAGCCATTCTAGGTACGTGTGCACATATTGCCACAGTGCAGGAGAACAAAAGTATTCTGTGCTGTGGTATTAAATAGGGTTTCTTATTTAGTCGTTTTTTCCCTTTCTGTTTCTTGCTATGTGGCTACTTTGTTGTGTAAGTGACATTATATTTCCACTTTTGTTTGTGAAAGACAGAAAAGTCTAACCCCAGTAAAGACACCCTGTTCCTACACATTTCCGCCAGAAAACCAGAAAACTCTGTAATACACAAATGATAATGTCCTATTTGGCACATTTAGAAATGTCCTAATTTAAAGAGGCTATAATACCCGATTTAATAGGAGGGTATTATGGCAGAAAGGGATATTATCATGGCAAGTCAAAGAGAGCTAAAGCGG
>JAUSPT010000094.1 GCA_030652805.1 bacterium
CCGCTTTAGCTCTCTTTGACTTGCCATGATAATATCCCTTTCTGCCATAATACCCTCCTATTAAATCGGGTATTATAGCCTCTTTAAATTAGGACATTTCTAAATGTGCCAAATAGGACATTATCATTTGTGTATTACAGACTATTAATGTTTCTTACGAATCAAGACTTGTTGCGCAATGCTGAGGATATTGTTGGTTAACCAGTATAGAACCAATCCGGAAGGGAAATTATAAAAAATGAACAGCATAAACACGGGCATAAAAAGCATCATCTTTGCCTGTTTTGGATCCGCAGACTGAGTGGTAAACTTTTGCTGAAGGACTGTTGTTATACTCATTAAAATAGGCAGAATATTTAAAGGATACATTCCCGGTTTATCCATTAATGCTCCTAAGTAAAATACTGTGTCAGGTAAAGATAGATCTGGAATCCATCCGGGAATAAAACAGGTTCCTTTTAACTCTATGGCATTTCTTAAAGTTGTAAAAAGCGCGAAAAAAAGAGGCATTTGTAACATCATTGGCAAACACCCGCCAAGTGGATTGACCTTGTTTTTTTTGTATAGTGCCATTGTCTCTTTATTTATTTTTTGGGCATTATCCTTATACTTATTCTTCAACGCACTGATTTGCGGTTGAAGTTCTTGCATGGCTCTCATTGACTTATGGCTTTTTATTGTGAGTGGAAATAGAACTATACTCATCAGGATTGTTAATAAAATAATTGCCACTCCATAGTTCCCTGTAATTTTGTGTAAGAACTTTAGAATATGAACTATTCTGAAAAGATTTCCAAAAAAACCAAAGTCAGCAAGCGCTTCTAAATTAACTTCTTGTTTTGCCAGTCTATCCACATCCTTCGGACCCAAATAGCAGTTAATACTGTAAGAAAAACTTTGATTAGGCCTAACATCTGGAATAACTGCTTCCACACAGTTTTGTAATACATTTAATTTGTTTTTCTTAATAACAACTTTTGATGCGGGTTCTACTGGGATTAAGGCATTCAGGAAATATTTTGTGGATAATGCAGTCCACCATATTCTGCCAATATACGATTGCGTTACATCTTTGTCTTTCTCTCCGCGGCTAAACGGCTTTTTTATCACCTTATCATTTATATAAGATACAGATTGTAATCCGACTCCTCCTCCTCTACCAGAACTTTGTTCCTCCATTAGCCTGAGACCTGTGCCTGTGCTAATTAAAAAACTAGTTTGTTCAATATTCTTATCTGTATTATTTATCAATTCCAGATTTACACCAATAAGATAACCATCATTTCTAAATAGAATCTTTTTAATTATAGTTGAGCCGTCTTTTAGATGAGAAACAAATCTAACATAGCCTTCCAGCTTCCCCTTAGAGAGTAAAAGCCTCGTACTATCACATTTAAAATTATTAATAACAGACATTTCTCCTTTTGCTTGAAAGTACGTCTGGAGAGGATAGGTTTGAGTATAATAATTTGCAAATGACACAAGTTCAATATCTTGCGGTGTTTTTAGCTCCCCCTGTCTTTCCCTTGATATTAATCTGGCATTAATATACTCTGCCTCTTCTTTTTGATACGAAAGGCGCTCCCTTTGCTCTTCTGAGGTAGCTTTGGCAAGCTGCCCAGAGAGTTGTTTTATTCTTTGATTATTCAGCGCAATTGCATTTTGTTTTACTTCAGCTTCCTTATATTCCTTTATTTTATAACTTTTAATTGTCCCGGAAGAGCCTCCTAAAACAATTTTTACTAAATCTGTTTCAACAATGACTTCTTTCTCCTTGACTAAAGGCTTTTTTTCTTCCTCTTTATACACATATTCTTCCTGCTTTTCCTTTCCAACTCTAACTGGAACAGTTCTAACTGGGACAGCTCGAGAAGAGATATTCTCTTCAACCGGTTTCTTTGGCAATTTGGAACTATAATAATGGTTAAATATTAGAAATACTGAAAGAGACAACACAATCGCCATTAATGTTCTTCTGTCCATAAACACTCCTATACTAGTGGATCATTCCCGCCTGCATGAAAAGGATGACATTTAACCAAACGAAGAAAACCTAACACACATCCCTTAAAAAATCCATATTTTAATATGGCAAGTTTTGTATATTCTGAACATGTTGGGAAAAATCTGCATGTAGACTGCTTCATAGGTGAAATATAGTTTTGGTAAAATCGTATAATGGAAACAGCTGGTTTATTCAACATGTTCATTAAGCCTGCAATATTCCTGCTTTTTTACACAGATTAAAAGCGTTTGTCTTAATATCATCGTGTCTGCATGCAGCAGACGAGAGAAACACTTCGAAAACGAGATCAATCCCTTTAACTATGGTGTGTTTATTCAGCCTATAGAACTCCCTTACTAATCTCTTAATCCTGTTTCTTTGTACAGCTCTACCTTTGAAGGCTTTTGGCACTCGCACAACAATTCCCAACCTGGTTCTTGATGCATCATTTGTTCTTACATAAAGATTAGCGAATGCTCCACGATGCCTTTTACCATTTGTAAACACAAGCTTGATCTGATTATATTTCTTAAGCTTTTCGTCTCTTGAAAAAGAAAAAATTTTCACAGGCAGGAAGTATCCTAATATTCCTTATACAGTCAGTCTTGCTCTACCTTTACGTCTTCTTCTTTTTAAAACCAATCTTCCATTTTTAGTAGAACTTCTCTTACGAAAACCCAGTGCTCTATTTCTACTTAAATTAGACGGCTGATACGTTCTTTTAGACATAATAATTTACACTTTCATAAATGCTTATCATTTTAAAAATGAATTCTGATTATACAGAACGCCTTCTAACCTGTCAAGCAGATGTGCTGGCTGGGCACATAGGTAACACTTTTTGTTTAAGATTCTCATTGTGATTCTCAATATATCTCATGGGTGTTAAATAATCAAGCGCTTGATGAGGGCGATTAAAATTGTACTCAATCAGCCAATTTGTTACAGCT
>JAUSPT010000095.1 GCA_030652805.1 bacterium
CAGCTGTAACAAATTGGCTGATTGAGTACAATTTTAATCGCCCTCATCAAGCGCTTGATTATTTAACACCCATGAGATATATTGAGAATCACAATGAGAATCTTAAACAAAAAGTGTTACCTATGTGCCCAGCCAGCACATACTGATTATCCTTATAAATCAAGGAGTACAATGACGGGTAATAAAAAAAATCTTTTTGACCAAATGAAACAGATGCTTTCAGAAAAAAAGGTTAAAAGATGGAAGGATATCTCAGCTGTCCTTGAATCTGTAAAGAGAGATTCTCCTGAGATTGAGGCATTCACTGACAAGGAATTCCTGAGCGCACTTCATAATGGTATTGCGTTTATTACATACGATTTTGGAATTGATGGAGTTTCAATAGAGATAAGTAAATATGCTCATTGCATGGAAAGAATTTTTGCAGACGCTCATACTACTCTCCCTGTTCTCCATTTTATCAGCGGCGATTTTCACGATAAAGCAGATGCGGTTCTTAAACCGTCGTGGAATCGTTTTCATATTCGTGAAATGAACGGATGGTCTAAATGGCACAAAGGGAAGTGTTTCTCAAAGCTTTTTTATGAGGATATGCCCGAGGGCAGCAAAATTTCCAGTGATCTTGCGATGGAGATGTGGGATCAGGCAGTTTCTTTTGCAGAAGAACTTGGCTCCTATGTAGTGGATAAGAAAATTACATTGCTTTTCCCTGTTAATATTTTTTCAAATCCAGGAAACTTTGCAATTGCGCTTGCTACTATTTTAGTTTCTGAAGCTCTTGGTATGTATGTATTGAATTCAAATCATGATTTCTATTGGGAAGGAGGAAAACCTGCTTCAGAACGCAAACTCGGAGAAAAAGCAGGGATAAGAGATCACTTTTTTAAAAACATTAAGAATCGGGCATTCTTTTCGCTGTTTAAAAAGCTTTATCCATGGAATGGAAAGCGATGGATTCAAGTAAATATAAATCATAAGCAATCGCGTTACCTTACTACACATTATGGGTTTCCTGAAAATAGAGTGTTTGAAATATCTACTTTCATAAGCGATGAATTTTTAAGAGAATATACAAAGCAAGATGTTATGTCGTCCCGTTTGCGAATGGCATATATCCTTTCAGACGGCAAACCAAAAATCAAACCTGTTCCGGTTTCCTCTCATATTGGGAATCTCACAAACTGGATGAAGGGACAAAAGCCCATAGTTTGTGGATTTAGAGAGGGACTTGAGCTTGATTTAACAAATGAAAAGATTATTTACTGCTTGCAGCCCACGCGCGTAGTTGCCAGAAAACGAATTGAAAAGGATCTGCATCTTTTTTCTGCGCTTATGAATTATCCCCTTTTTCGCAAGGAATTTGAAAGCAATAAAGACATTCAACTTATTCTCCATATAACAGGACCTGTGCCTATAGAGCATCGGGCAGATCTTGAAACTGTTTTGAACGCTTATGTTGATTTATGTTCAGCATTGCCAGAAGATATTTCTGATCGTATCTTTATAGCGTTTTCAGTAGGAACAGAAGAACACTCAAGCTTTAAGGTAAATGGACTGGAACGTATGCATATTGAGGACATTTACAGACTTGCTACAGTAGTTTTGTTCCCCAGCGAAACCGAAGGCAGAGGATTGCCTATTATTGAGGCCAGTGCATGTGGAATTCCTATTATATGCAGCCACTATTATCCTGAGGAGGTTTTTGCCAATGTTGTAGGGAAATATCTTCCTGAAGAGAAACAGATAAAGTACATACTTTTTCCTGAGAATGACTTTTCTCAGGATTTTCTTAGTAAAGCTACAAAGCTAATGTTCGGGGAAAATGAAGAAGAACTTAAAAGACATAACAGTGATGCTGTAAGGATGCGTTATGGAACTAAAGTTCTTGCAGAGACATTTTATAAATTGCTCAGAACTTTGAAAAGATCTAAGGACTAGAGGTATATGCATATCGGATTCATAGAAGATACACATCTTCATGGCGGGACTCAGATATGGGTTTCTGAAGCGGCCAGAGCTTTCATTAATAAAGGAGAGGATGTTACTGTTATTGCGCCTCTGGATAGCTGGGTAGCTAATGAATGTTCTAAAGCAGGAGCGCATATTATTGCATATGACTGGGACAGGGTTGTAGCCAAAGGCGATGAATTTAAAAAGATATGGATTGAAGGTCTGAATAATTGTGATGTTGCTGTTTGTACCGTGCATCCGCCGAGAAATGGATTTCACTGCGCTGTTTTTGGCGCTGAATGCATAAAACAAGCTGGTCTTGACACAATTCTTATACCAAAAACAGGAACTATTGTGCCTGAATATCTGAGGGAATTTTATCTTCCTGATGACTCCATTAATATAAGAATCATCAGTATCACAGACTTTACACGCAAGTATCTTATTGATAATTATAAAATACCTTCTGAGAAGGTTGAGCTAATCTATCAGGGAACAGAAGTTGACCGTTTTACTTCTTCAGATGAAAACAAAGCTGAAGCCTTGAGGCGTTATCCTCTTTGTGGTACTGCCGCTCCGGTTCTGGGCTCAGTTGGCTCTTTTGAAGAAAGAAAAGGACAGGTCATTCTTCTCGAGGCGGTTGCAAAGCTCGCAGATGATTCTATTCCTGACATTCACTTGATGCTTGTTGGAGACGGGCCGGATGAAGAAATGTTGAAAGCAAAAGTCAAAACAATGAATCTTGAAAAAAACGTGACATTCTTCCCTTTTACTAATGAACCAAATTATGTTTTTGAAAGAATTGATATACTAGTTCTTCCCAGCCTCTATAAGGAGGGTTTGCCAAATGTCCTGCTTGAAGCAATGTCTATGGGACTGCCCGTTATAGCGTCGAAATTAGCAGGAGTGCCTGAAGTTGTCTTTGATGGAGAAACAGGATATATGGTAAAATCCTGGGACCAGAGCGGGCTTATAGATGCGATTGTCAAACTCTCCTCAGATAAAAACAATTACCTGCAGATGGGCAAAAACGCTCGTAAGCTTATGGAAGAAAAATTTGATAAAAGAGTGCAGTTTAATGAATTCCTAAAGTTCTTTCACAAGATCACAGGTAAATAAATCCCACCAATCCTTTTATGCTCCATTTATGCTGATGCATTTACGGTCATTGTCCCATCAGGAAGTTCATAATAAATTTTTTTGTTCTTAGAATAAACGCTGGGCAATCCTTTTTTGCGATTTTCCTCTTGCGCCTTTTTAACAGCTCTGGTACCAATTTTTGTTACTTTAAACAATAATTCATAATCTTCTTTTTTCATCTAAGACACCTCCCTTATAAATAGAGAAAAATATTCTTCATTAATAACATCCACTTCATTCCCTATGCCAACTGCTACCTGCAAAAATTCATCTTTGCTGTTAAAAAACATCTCCCAATTATGAACCTTTTTTCTATAAATATTCCAAAAATTATCCATGCTCCTTTTGAATCGGCGTTTTATGTCTTTTTTAGGTACAGTATGACCACCTTTTTTTACTCGGATATCTATCCTACGAATTGCTTCCTCAATGCTTTCCAGATATATATAAATTAGTATTATTTTGTAGCCATTATTTTTGATTTTATCAATAATTTTAATTAGATATTTCCCCGCTAAGGTTGTTTCCACAACAAAGGATTTTTTTTTAATAATACAATTTTCTATTTTGGCAAAAAAGATTTTACCTGCTTTTAGTCTCATTTTCTCTAATCTACTTGGAGACAATGCCTTTGCAATCTCATCCGCATTAATAAAAATCAGGTTCGTATTTTCAATAAATTCTTTTGCGAATGTTGTTTTCCCGCTCCCATTGGGACCTGCAACAATGTATGCCAATTTCATAGTCAATCTCTCCGCATGCCTTAGAAACTTTTTATATTATAGAATACTTGGAATATTTAAACAAACTATTTCCCTGCATTCGTTCAAAGTTATTTCCACGGCCACGATTTTGTTAAAAGTCTCCACTCTTTCCTGTCATTGCGAAGGATGAAATCCTGAAGCAATCTCGTTTGTCATTCTCCGATTTGAGGGGGGGGGATCCATGTGTTTAAAGATTTGAGTAAGTACTTTCATCCCGTTTGCGTATATAGACTATTCTCACAACTTTCTCAGAAAAATCCAACAGATATCCAACGCGAAAGTTTCCGCATCGCAGGCGAAAATAAGACACTGTTCCTTTTTTAATTTTTTTCACACCTGCAGGCAGAGGGTTAGCTTTTAACCCTTTTATTTTTTTAATTATGTTTTCTACATCTTTTTTAGGGATAGACGCAAACTCCTTCTTAACGCTGGACTTATATACTAAACTATACATCAATTCTGAGCGACTTCAGATATGTATCCATCTCTTTTTCTGATATTTCCGCTTCATCCTTGCGAGCTTCAAAAAGGGCCATGTCTTTTTCATCCTCTTTAGCCTCGCTCAGTTTTTCTTCAATAGCCCTGCTGACAAAATAACTTATTTTTAAACCGTGACCCTGACAGAAATCTTTCAACTGCTTTTGTAAAAGCTCAGGAATTCTGGCACCGCTAATGACTGTTCCCATAATATACACCTCCTTGTTACAATACGTTAACAAATGGTAACAATTATGTCAAGAAATACTTTTTGAATGTCAGTTAAAATTTAAAAGTGCACAGTTTTTAAGCGATTTAAGTTTTAAAAGTGCACACCTAAAAAGCCCCCAAGAATGGGGGTTTGGGGGTTGAAAAGAAGAGATATATAAAATACAGCAGTATTGTGGTAACTGTGG
>JAUSPT010000096.1 GCA_030652805.1 bacterium
CTGATGAGAAAACTGGCATATCTGAAATCAGGTGCTGGTATGACAATAGGCTTGTTGGTGTTCAAACAGCTAAAAATGAAGACCTAAATATTGTGCACTTTTAAACTTTAAACTGTGCACTTTTAAATTTTATCTAACAGATGAGAAATTCAAAAGTGTCAAGCCAAAATAGAAATGTTCTATTTTGGCTAATTAGGACATTATCATTTTGGTGTTACAGCGCTTGATTATTTAACATCTATGAGATATATTGAGAATCACAGTGGGAATCTTAAACAGAAAGTGTTACCTATGTGCCCAGCCAGCACAATTTATTGTCTTATTCTTTATTTGTGTAATAATAGTTGTGGGCCTGTGTCCTATGGCACAGGCTGCTGCGCCTTTCAGCCAAGCTAAACTGCCTTCTTACAAGTATGTATCGAAACATTTTATTGTGTATTCCTATAGCAAGAAAAGAGCTGCTTATTTAGCTAAAGAAGCTGAGGTTGTGGCAGGACGCGTTATAGGGCATTCAGGAGTTACGAGATTTGCCTCATGGAAGACAAAGGCAATTATTGTTTTATACAAAAATCATTCTGAATATGTAAAAGAAACAGGGCAGCCAGGTTGGTCAGGTGGAACTGCTGGAATGCTCACTCACGGTCCTCTTACCCATAGGGCAATCTACTTGTATGAAGACGCGCCAAACCTTTTTCCCAATATACTTCCGCATGAAATTACACATCTGGTATTTATGCAGATGATGGGCGCTAAAGCCAATATCCCTCTTTGGCTGAATGAAGGACTGGCAGTATATGAGCAAAAAGATAAGGGAAGGAGCTTAAAAATAATAGCAGCAAGAAATATGAAAAGCAATGACTATATAAAACTTGACGACTTAATTAAGTATGAAAAGGCGCCAGAGGGTAGGGCTGAGTTGTTTTATGGAGCCTCAGCAGGATTGGTTGAATATCTTTTTGTTGTTTTGAATAGAGCCTGTTATGTAAAAATGATCTCTCTATTAAAGCAGGGCGCTTCATCCTATGAAGCATTTCAGGGAGCATATGCTAAGGTATTCAAATCCTTTTCATCAATGGAAACAGGTTGGAAGAAATACATGATAAAGGAATATGCCCGCTAGACAGTTGACATAAATTCAATTATTCTGATAGAATCAAGACAGATATGGGATACATAAGTAAAAAATGAATAAAATATTTAGTGTTATTATTATCCTAATTTTTATCTTTACTACTGCGATTCCTGTGTTAGCTAGTCCTAAAGAATCTCCAAAAGAACAGTTTGAATATGCTGAAAGCTTTAAAGATAAAAAGCCCAAGAAGTGTCTTGCGGAGCACAAAAAGCTCCTGAAATTTTATAAAAACAGTTCCTTTGCAGAAAAGTCACAGCTTAGAATAGCTCAATATTATTATGATCAGCACCAGTATTTTACAGCAGCAAAAGAATACCAGAAGGCAATAGATGGTTATCACTCCCCGGATAAATTAGAGATGATTACGAATATACAGAAGAGGATTGCTAATTACTTTTTTGCAAATCCAACTGTGCACAAAAATAAAAAGAGATATGAAAAAGCTGCCATAGTATACAGTATGGCTATAAAGAACATGCCATTCTCAAAGAATGCTGATGAATTTCAATATAGAATAGGGCTTTGTTATCAAAGGGAAGGTAAGTTGGAAGAAGCTGCAAAGGAGTTTAGAAAACTTATAAGTAATTATCCTAATAGTGTCTGGGTAGACGATGCCTACTATTGGATAGCGATTTGTTCTATTACTCCCTCAAACAGTTCTTCTTATGACCAGAGCTCTACAGACGCAACAATGGACAAGCTTACCAAGTTTACTGAATCATTTCCCAACAGTAATCTTTGTTCTCTGGCAGAGCGTAAGATCAGAGAGCTTCAAGATATAAAAGCACAGAAGGATTATGAAATAGCAGAGTTTTATAATAAGCAAAACAACAAGGGAGCTGCAGAAATTTATTACAAACGGGTATTAAAAACATACTCTTTCAGTAAATGGACTGTTCTTGCAGAGAAAAAACTGAAAGAGATACAAACCAAGGGAGGTAAGAATGAATGAGAAGACGACTAAGGGGTTTTCAATCCCTAAAATTTTAATTGTATTTTTAATTCCTATTGTCCTAGCAGGGTGTGGATATACTACCAGCACAATAAGAGGTGCTGGAATAAGCTCTATATACGTGCCAATGTTTAAGAATGAGACCTATGAGCATAATGTTCATGTAACAGTAACAGATGCTGTCATAAATGAACTTATTCTGGATGGAAATCTGAGGCTCCTAAAGCATGAAGAAGCAGACACTATACTTGAGGGGCAAGTAATAAGATACAAGACGGAGCCACTTGGATATGATGAAAATAATGATGTAGAACAATATCGAATGGTAGTAACTACACAGGTTGTATTTAGAAATCTTAAGAAAGATGAGATTATCTGGACTCAAACTATTGAAGGTAGTATTGCTTATTATACTTCTGGCAGATTAGGAATGTCGGAGAAAGTAGCTGCAGATGAGGCTATTGAAAATCTGGCAAGAAATATTGTAAGTGAAGTTGTTAATTTTTGGTAGAACTGGGTTTCTCCATTTCTTCGCTTTTCTTGGATACAGATTCTTTTTTGTTTGACTTAGTACCTTTAGTATCTGCAGATTGAACAGATATGTATTCATTCACTTTTCGCATTATCACGGATTTTTTTCTGCGAGCAGTGTTCTTCTTAATAATTCCCTTAGTTGTAGCTTTGTCTATCAAAGAAACGGATTTACTTATTGGTTTTTGCAGGTCTGCTGCGCTTGCTTTTTTATCTATAAGCTGATCAATATTCTTTACAGCAGCTTTAATAGTTGTCTTCGTTGCTCTATTTTTTTTGTATCTTTTTTTATTAGTTCTTACTCTCTTAACGGCCGACTTATGTCTCTGCATGTGCACAATCTCCTTATGTATGTTTGAAGGTGATTCTATATATTAAAAAGCTTTTGTCAATAGAGAATTCAAGCTTATCAGGCTCTGTCGGTCCAAAATTCTCTTGAGTTTGCCTGTATTAAATGATAGCTTCTAGAGAAACTGGGAATATGCAGGTATGTCAGGTTATATTATAGTTATATTTGCTTTTTTATTTCTTCTGACATTAGCTCTTTTATTTAGGGATAGAAAGCAGTCGTCTGATCCACTTATACACCAGGAGATAAATAATCTAAGAGAACAGGTTAGTAAAACCCTCTCCGATAATAGTCAGGTTCTCAATCAGCAGATGTCCCTGATAATTAGCCAGATAAATACACAGCTGCAGAATAACATAAAAATGCTTGAAACAGCCAATAAGAGCTTTTCCGACAAACTGGAAGGAACAACCAAGGTAGTTGGAGATGTGCAGAATCGGCTTACGCAATTAGCAGAAGCAAATAAAAGGATATACGATATTGGAAAAGACATATCTTCTTTGCAGGAAATACTCAGAGCGCCAAAATTAAGAGGAGGCTTTGGCGAGTTCTTGTTGGGAGATCTTCTCTCTCAGATTATGTCCCCGGAGCACTATGAGCTTCAGTATACTTTCAAGAATGGTCAACGAGTTGATGCGGTTATTAAATTAGCTCAGCAAATGGTGCCGATTGACGCAAAATTCCCTCTGGAAAATTTTAAGAGACTGATTAGTGCAGAGGACAATATTGAGAAGGCACAAATAAGAAAAGCATTCGTAATCGATGTTAAAAAACATATTGATAGCATTGCATCAAAATACATACTGCCCGATGAAGGCACCTTTGATTTTGCCTTTATGTATATTCCCGCAGAGAACGTGTATTATGAAACTATAATAAAGGACGATAATCTGGGAGAAGAGAAAAGTATTTGCAGCTACGCTTTGCGCAAAAAAGTAATTCCCGTATCTCCAAACAGCTTCTATGCATATTTGCAGGCAATTCTACTTGGATTAAGAGGCATGAGGATAGAAAAGAGTGCGCAAACCATAATAAGCAATCTTGCCAGACTGCACGGTGATCTGGCGAGGTTTTACGAGGAATTTTCAAAGATAGGCACGCATCTCTATCACTCAAAATCCTCTTATGAATCAGCGGAGCGAAGACTGGAAAAATTCACAAATAAGCTGGAGAATATTGCTTCGCCGGATAAAAAATCCATCACGCTTGGTAAAGAATGACAAAAATTGTTTTTATGGGGACACCTGATTTTGCCCTGCCGAGTCTTAATGCTCTTATAAAAGCCGGGCATGATGTGATATGTGTTGTTACGCAGCCTGACAGGTCAAAAGGCAGACAAAGAGAGGTGATGGCTCCTCCTGTAAAATTATGTGCACAAGAGTACAATACTAAGATTCTTCAGCCAGAGACAATAACAGATGTATTAGTAAAGAGCCTTCAAGCACTCAGTCCTGAGCTCGTAGTTGTTGTAGCTTATGGCAAAATACTTCCTAAACAGATTCTGGATATTCCACGCTTGGGTTGTATAAATGCGCATGCGTCTTTATTGCCAAAATATAGAGGTGCAGCTCCAATGCAAAGAGCATTGCTTAATAGCGAGAAACAAACAGGTGTAACAATAATGTTTATGAATGAAAGAATGGATGCCGGTGACATTTTACTTCAAGAAAAAATAATGGTTAGCCCCTCAGATAACCTGGAAACTCTCCATGATAGATTAAGCAAACTATCAGCAAAATTATTAGTTAAAGCTATAGCACAAATAGAGCAAGGCACTTGTTCCAGAATCACTCAAAATCATGCAGAGGCGACGTATGCTCCAATGCTCAAGAAATCCGACGGTCTCATAGATTGGACCAGACCTGCAAAAGAAATTAATAATATGATAAGAGCTATGAATCCATGGCCAGGTACTTACACATTCCTAAACATATCTGGCAAAAAGAAAATGCTAAAAATACTCAAAACAGAAGTTTATGACAAATCCGCATACAGCAAAGAAAAAACAAGTGTTTTACTGGATATATTGAAGAATAAAGGCGGACTTGTAGGCACAGGCAAGGGACAACTTCTGCTTAATGAGGTTCAGCTTGAGAGCAGTAGAAAAGTATCTTTCGAAGAATTTATCAGAGGCCATCCTGTTAAGAAGGGGTTCAGGTTCCGATAGATCTCCGCAAATGCGGAGACTCAGAGGGATGAGCTCAGGTGTGTGATAGATTCGAAATATGCGGTGCGTGGAAACATGTCCACGAGTCCCGTGTCTATAAGTCGATAGCTATGGCTGGTCAGAAACTTCACGTCACGCGCCATTGTGTCTGCCGCGCATGACACATAAATAATATCGCGCGGTTTCTTTCTGCTCAAAATCTCGACTACCCGTTTCTCCAATCCGGCACGCGGTGGATCGAGTATTACCGTCGTGTTCTTAACATCGATATTGTTCAGCGCTTCTTCAAGCAGATCTTCTGCGTAACCATGACGGAACGCTACCGAATCAAGATTCAAGGCTCGTCCATTGCATATTGCTGCGTTGATTGCGTGCTTGTCTGTATCTATACCAAGTACTGCTTTCACTCCGATCTTTGCCGCTATGAACGCAAAAGTACCCACTCCGCAGTAGAGGTCTATAACCGCCTTGGGTTCAGTACGATTCAGTATTTCGGACAAACTATCAAAAAGGGCTTCTGTTATCCGCGGATTAGTCTGGAAGAAACTTTTTGTTGGAACACTGATATTGCCAAGGGGTGTTTTCTCAACCAGGCTCGGGCTGGAAGGCGCGATGTGATTGGTCCAATACACAGCGCCATCATGCTCTGTACATCTGAGATTGACCGATGTGCCGTAGCTGAACGAGTAATCTTTTCTAAGTTCTGTCAGAAGATTGTTAAGAGGGTCCATTGCCAATGGGCAATTCGGAATATCGAGAACGGTCTTATTGTCCTTCATATAGTATCCAAAAGTCCTGCTATCGTCTCTTCGCCCATTAACGTGCATAGATATCTTGTTCCTGTATCCAAGCACGGATGGGCACCGTATTGGCTCTCTGCAGGTCACTTCGTGGCATCCACCCATGTGTTCAAGAAGGTTCACAAGCTGTTTCTGCTTAAATTCTATCTCCGCATCATGCTCCATATGCTGGTAACAACATCCCTCGCATTTCTCGGCAAACTCACAAGATGGTATGATACGCGAGGACGATTCCTCCAGTATCTCCACCAGGTCGGCCTCGGCACAATTCTTCCTTTGCTTCCTGATTTGCACTCGCACCAGTTCATTTGGGAGCACACCGTCAACAAAGTAGACCATGCCATCCAGCCGCGCCAGGCCACGTCCGCGGTAAACCACATCTTGGATTCTCAATTTAATTGTATCTTTATTATTCATGTCAAATAGATAATCTCATTTCGTTTCGCATTTAAACATACATCATTGAACAGATTGCGTTCAAGATAGCGACTAATTTTATATAAATCAAGGGATTTTTGTGCGAAAATACGGGCTTTAGGCTTGCTTAAGGAGATGCAGCTTGAGGGTAGTAGAAAGGTATCTTTCGAAGAATTTATTAGAGGTCATCCCGTTAAAAAAGGTTTCAGATTCCGATAGTAAGCAGATGTCTTCTTTTGCCGTGCACGACTTGTCATCCCTCAACAAGCTCCTTCCTCAGCATCTCTCTGCCTTTCTCGTAGGTAGGGCACGGGGCAGGGATTTTGCCACATCCATCACGCCACACGGAAAGATCTGCGATGGTGTTGTCCAACGCGCAAATTCCGGCGGTTTTCGGAATGCGCTGGAAGATCAGCTTGTATAATTCCCTAGCTTTCATAGTGGTGCCGTATGTCAGCCCCAAAGCCTGCAGCACATTCAGATCTTTCATCTCGTTGTAAAGTCCTTGGGAACCCCCGCATGCATTCAATTCGAGTACGCGGCTTGGACACGAGGCGCACATCATCCAATCTGCGCCTGAGACGAGGGTAATAGGCGTTTCGGTGTTCTTGAGGATATGTTGGATCATCTCAGGCAGGTTGTCGGGCTCGTATGGAGGTCTCACGCCGTCACCATACTGAGACACGGCACACAAGAGGATGTGTGGGCGAATCTTGATCGTGTCGGCGTGGTACATGTCCTGCAGGGATATTCCCTTGTCCTCTTTCATCTCCTCTTGGCTTCGTGGAGGAATGATCGCGTTGATTCCCTTCGAATATCCTTTTTCGTAACATCCGCTGTTAGCATATGGACATCCGCGCCACGCTTCGGATGTGACTGTATCGTAGCCACATATTCCGAAAACGGAAGGGATTGCTTTAAACAAGCGCCCAAGAAGAACTCTTGCAGGAAGGATGCTTCCCGGGGCAAGATCCAGCCGCTGAAGAATATCCATGTCTCGCTTTCTATTAAACTCAGATCCTTCCGGAGTATCGTCTTCGGTGCCTGGGTCCTGATAAGAAAATACGCCACCCCCATTGCAGCGAAGGTTGACGGGCATGTCGGGGTTGTTCCTGACACTTTCGCGGAGTTTCCTGAGTCGTGCATTTCTTGAGATCAAGTCGTTTTCACCGAGTGAACACACGATACAAAGAAGTTGATATGGTCTGATAACTAGCATCGGATAGTCTTGGCACTTCATAATTCTTTCCTTTCAGTTGCTTTTATTTTAGAATAACTATAACAATTGTATGATTGTATAATGTTATGTGTCAAGTAAGATTTACCTTGCATTACTGGCATTTTCATTTCTTGAAACATAAGACGAAATGTGTTAAAAGAATGGAACTAATTTAGGAGAAATTTGGCCCAATGATAAAAATAGCGCCTTCAATCCTTTCTGCGGATTTTTCAAAACTTGAGCAAGAGGTGTATAGAGCTGAGGAAGCAGGAGCGGATCTTATACATATTGATGTTATGGATGGACATTTTGTTCCTAATATAACAATAGGTCCAGTAGTGGTAAAATCTATAAGAAACAAGACTAGTATTCCGCTTGATGTGCATTTAATGATTGAAAATCCAGACAAATACATAGATGCTTTTGCAGAAGCAGGCGCAGATATTATAACTGTTCATGTTGAGGCATGTGAGCATTTACATAAGACTTTTGATCATATACGAAAATTCTCCAAGACAGTCGGAGTTTCACTTAACCCTTCTACGCCTATTGTGCGTATAGAACACATTCTAAAACAGGTTGATATGGTTCTCGTTATGACCGTTAATCCGGGATTTAGCGGTCAGAAATTCATCAGATCTGTTCTGCCAAAGATAAAAGAGCTTAAGCAAATGATAGATAATGCAGGGTTACCTGTTGATATAGAGGTAGATGGCGGGATAGACGAAGTCACAGCAGCAGATGTTGTAAAAGCAGGTGCTAACATATTGGTTGCTGGAACCGCTGTATTTAAAGCGACTGATATAAAAGAGGCAATTGCAAAATTGCGGGGTAAGGGAAATAGTAATGCTTGAAATAATATCAGAAAAGTTTCAAAACATATTTCGCAATCTTAGAAAGCCGGGCAGGCTTACAGATGATAACATAAAGGCTGCATTACGGGAGGTACAACTTGTTCTTCTGGAAGCTGATGTTAATTATAAGGTTGTTAAAGAGTTTATTGGAAATATTAGTGAAAAAGCAGTTGGACAACAGGTACTTAGAAGCCTTCAACCAGGGCAGCAGGTTATAAAAGTAGTACATGAAGAACTGATCAATCTTTTAGGCAAATCAGCTTGCGGTATAAATATGGCAAAAGGGCAGCCTACGGTTATAATGGTAGTTGGCCTTCAGGGAGGGGGAAAAACAACAACAGTTGCTAAACTTGCAAAATATTTCACAAAACAGAATTATCAGTGCCTTCTGGCAGCAGCAGATATATACAGGCCTGCTGCAGTGAAACAGCTGGAAGTTCTCGGCAGCCAATTGAATATACCTGTTTTTTCAGGGCATAATGATCCTGTAAAGATTGCAACTGATTCTGTTAAGCTTGGTTCCAGAGACAACAAGGATATTGTTATTATTGATACAGCAGGCAGGCTTCATATTGACCAGACTCTAATGACAGAGCTGGTGGATATGAAAAAGGCTACAGGGGCACATGAAGTTCTACTGGTAGCAGATGCTATGACAGGCCAGGATGCAGTGAATATAGCAAGAGAATATCAGGATATTCTGGGAATAGATGGCATAATTCTTACGAAAATGGATGGAGATGCTAGAGGCGGCGCAGCAATATCTATATGTGCTATTACAGGTAAGCCTGTTAAATTTATTGGAAATGGCGAAAAACTCGATAATTTAGAATTATTTTATCCGGATAGAATGGCATCCAGAATACTGGGAATGGGGGATATTCTTAGCTTAATTGATAAGGCAGAATTCAAAGATAAAGCTGAACAGGAAAAAGCGCTTGAGAAGAAAATGAGAAAAGAAACCTTAACTTTAGAGGATTTTCTTGATCAGCTTAAGAAGATGAGAAAGCTTGGATCGATGCAGGAAATTTTACAAATGCTTCCTATGCAGGGTCAATTTAAAAATTTAAAGATTGATGAGGGGACTATAAAGAAACAGGAAGCAATTATTAATTCAATGACCAAGGAAGAGAGAAGAAGCATAGAGATAATTAACGGACAAAGACGAAAACGTATAGCTCGAGGCAGTGGAACAAATATTCAGGATGTTAACCTGCTTATTAAGAATTTTATTGCATCAAGACGAATGATTAAAGAATTAATAAAACGGGGAGGGTCTCTTGGCAAAAGAGGGCTGTTCCCCGGAATGATTTAAAAAACCATAAAAAGATATGATATGAAAAATTCAAAAATGATTAAAACTGTCCTAGCGTTTTTCCTGCTGAGTTTTCTTCTCACGGGCTGTGCTTCAACACGCTTTGCAACAACATTAAAGCCAGAGCATGGGATGGATAAGTTTGCGGTCTCAGATAATGTAAAGTTTTGTCTTGTTCAGCTTAATGCGGACCAAGACAAAAAATCAAATATGTATGTTGATGTCAAAGGAATAAAAATAACGGACATGAAACAACATGTCTCTGGTCTTTATCCTGATTTGTTGGGCAACGATTTTGGCGATATCCCCGTTTACGTTGATGTGAACAGTAAATGTTCCAACAGTGACTGGGGCGCGATGCTTACAGGGTTTACCATGGGTGTAATCCCGTTTCCGTCAGGGAGTGAAATTGAATGTAAAGTACGCACCCGGGTGACTGGCGAAGGTGAATGGGTAATTGATAAAACCGTTTCGTTTACTCGGACAGATAAGTTGTGGCTGACGCTTACAAGCCCATTGGGTCTCTTGCCTATCCCCGGAAGGTCAGATTTACCAAGGGTCTGCTTTCTTTTTGACTTAACTGGTAAGAAATCTATGGCGCGTTCAAAAAAACTGACCATGGACTCTTTAACCGAAGCTGTTGTCCGGAGCATAAGGCAGGCAGATCCTGACAAATTAAAGGCAGTGTCTGCATACCGCAAGTCAAGGATTCGGCAGGTCAGTATCAATGGGCAGTCTGTTTGGTCATTTCTGGGCTTTGGTTGCTCTTCTAAGGAACTTAAATCCAATGATATGGCCGCATTTTCCATTTATCGCGAGTATCCAACCTGGGATGCGAAACCTGTTGAGCAAGTGATTGTAGCGCGGCTGAAGGATGACATATGGCAGCCAGTAAATGGTTATCTGCGCAGTGTAAAAGAGTTGACGGCTGCTATGGTGGTTCTTGAGAATGGAAGACCTTCGAAGGCGGTTGTTAAGAAGATTGCCCACCCGCCTCTTGAGGACTTTATTGAATTACCCAACACCTATACAGCGAATGATCTGCGCTGGAACAACGGGATTCTTATAGAAGTCAAAAACAACACCCTGCCGTTGCTGATACGGGAAAAGAGCCGGGGAGATTTAACCAAATTTATAACACGGATTGAAAAGGCAATGCTGGTCTTGAACGAACGGGCGCAAATGGCTGACAACAAGGTGCAGCAGATAGTAGTGAATAAAGGTGACCCGAAGAACGTAAGCGAGTTCTCGGTGCTATATAATCAGCGCATTGCGATATTTGGGGCAATTCTTTCTGCCTTGAAACGATCTGGAGCAAGAGGCGAATAAACTAACTGGCAGATTAAACGAGGAATGACGATTAAAAAAGGTGTTTTGGCTTTTGTCTTGTGTTTTGCCATCGGTCTGCTGCAAGCTAACATGGCATTTGGTATAGACTGGGAACAGTGGCGAATACAAGACAATTCGTTGGGCTCATTTCCAGTCGGCGTAAAACAACCGGCTCCAGACCCCCGAAAGATTGAGGCTTTTAAACTGAATGAGAAGGGAAACCAAGCATACAAGGCGGGAAATTGGAAAGAGGCAATTGATTATTACAAAAAGGCCCTGATAAACTCCCCCAATGACGGGGTCATCAGGCAAAATTTGACGAACGCCCAAAACGCCCTCGCAGAAGAGAAAAAAAGGCTTGCAACATGGCAGCAACTAGAGAAAAAAAATAAAAAGAAAAGAGAAATGGAAAATAATCAATTGCAGATGCTTTTGTGCGCGAGCAATTTTCCAAAGGATGCCGTTGACGCGGCGGAAAAGGGCAATTATGAAGATGCAAGAGGTCTGAGTGCGCAGGCGCTGTTAGGTCAGGTAAGAGATACTAAGTACGGGTTTCTTGATGTGGTTGATCTGCCGGAGCCAGTCGGGTTTGACGAAGTCTGGAGGGAGAAAGAGAAACAGCTCATTGCGCTCAGGAAATCAAACCCGTATATTCCTGATAAATATAAGTCGCTAAAGCCGTCTTTTGTCCCACGCTTGTCTGACAAGAAGGTTAATGAATTAGAAAAAGAAACAGAATCTGCGGCTAATTCTTCAGCGCGGTTACATGATTATTTCAAGAAGTTAAAATTAGAAGAATATTATGTAGAATATAGAAAATGTAGAGACGAAATATCAGCAAAATATGGTGAGTCATTTGGTAAGGAACTAGATAAAGGATTTTGGAATGGTGTTAAAAAACTGGGTTCAGGAAGCATTACTATTAGTAGAGCGTTAGAGTTCCGCGAGATTTTTTCTAACATTGTAGGGGACTGTCTTACTAACGCGACCACTAAGATGGACGAAGCGATGAAAGAGTTGAAAGGGAAAAACTGAATTTTCACTTTGGCATATATTGTGTTATAAATATAATGAATTGGAAAAAGAGTTCATAGTGGGTTTAAAAACCAAAAACGATAAAAGGAGATTAAAATGCCAGTTACAATTAGACTAAGAAGATTGGGAGCAAAGAAGAAACCTTATTATAGGATAGTCGTTGTCGATTCCAGGGTCTCTACCAGAGGAAAGATTTTGGAGCAGTTAGGACATTATGGACCAGTAGATAATCCCAAAAAGGTAGATATTGACATCGAAAAGGTCAATATGTGGGTAAAGAAAGGGGCGCAGCTTTCTGATACAGTAAGGGGTATATTAAGTGGAGTTAAAAAATCCCAGAAGCAAGAAAAAGTTGTGAATAAACCTGTTGCAGAAGTGGAAGGTAAAGATAAAGGAAAAGGAAAAGGAAAAGAAGAAAGCAAGGAGAAGGCAACAAAAGATAAGGCCACACGCAAGACAACACCCGGTACCAAAGTAGCACAGGTTAAGAAGGGGAGTGGTAAGGGCAAGCAAATACAGAAAAAAAGCAAAAAGAAAATTAGCAGAGCGCACTAATGATAATACATGTTCTCACAATATTCCCAGATATGTTTAAATTTCCTCTGCATCAGAGTATACTAGGAAAAGCACAGGAAAGAGGGTATGTGGATATAAATATACACAATCTTCGAGATTTTGCTGATGGGATGAGAAGAACTACGGATGATACTCCATATGGTGGCGGCTGTGGCATGGTTATGAAACCTGAGCCAGTATACAAAGCAGTGGATCATATAAAGGAAGAATTCAAGATTGAAACCGAGAACACCTCTGTTATTCTTACCTGTCCACAAGGGGAAAGATTCAATCAGGATATGGCAAGGGAGTTAAAAGAGAAACATACCCTAATATTTATATGCGGAAGATATGAAGGCGTTGATGAACGAATTCGCAATTTAGTTAATAGGGAAATTTCAATAGGTGATTATGTGCTAACAGGGGGTGAATTACCAGCAATGGTTATTATTGATACTATTGCTAGATTAATACCAGGGGTGCTTGGCAATCAGGATTCTATAAAAACTGACTCTTTCTCTGGTCCTTTTTTAGGGTATCCTCAATATACGAGGCCACCGGTATTCAGAGGGCTCAGGGTTCCGAAAGTTCTACTTAGCGGCAACCATAATCAAATAGAATTATGGAGAAAGAAGAAATCTTTGGAAAGAACATTATTAAGAAGACCGGATATTTTGAAAAATTAAAATAACTTTTCTGGAGGAGATGATATGTCTAATAGAGGAAGTGTTCTGGATGGAATAAGTAAGTCGCAAAGAAAAGACAGTATCCCTGATTTTCGTATAGGAGATACAGTAAAAGTTCATGTAAAGATCGTAGAAGAGATAGCGGCTAAAAAAGGGAAGATGGGGCAGAAGAAAGAAAAGGCAGAGAGAAAAGAGCGTGTTCAAGTATTTCAGGGCATTGTGATTAGAAGAAAGGGAGGCGGCATCAGCGAGACCTTTACGGTAAGAAAAGTCAGCTATGGCGAGGGAGTGGAAAGAATATTCCCTCTACATTCTCCAAATATTACAAAGATCGAAGTCACAAGACAAGGCGCTGTCAGAAGGGCAAAACTATATTACTTACGTGAAAGAGTTGGAAAAGCAGCTAAGGTTAAGGAAAAGAAAAAACAGACTAAAAAAGTCTAAATGCATGTTTTTTTATGAAAACAAGTTATATGCACAGGGCAAAAACTTAATTGCGGGGCTGGATGAGGCCGGCAGAGGTCCTCTTGCAGGACCAGTTGTTGCAGGTGCAGTAATCCTTCCTAAATGTTGTAATATCCAGGGCTTAAACGATTCTAAAAAGCTCAGTCCCCAAAAAAGAGATAATTTATTTAATCAAATATATGATGTAGCGCTAAGTGTTGGTATTGGAATTGCAGATACAGAAGAAGTAGATAAAATCAATATATTGGCTGCCACACACCGCGCTATGAATAGAGCAATTGATAACTTAGATATCTCTCCGGGATGTATACTGGTTGACGGATTAAGAGTACCAAGTTTGAAAAAGCCGCAGATAGCAATTGTTAAAGGTGATTCAAAAAGCGCGTCTATAGCTGCAGCGTCTATTATTGCGAAAGTCACAAGAGACAGAATAATGATAGATTACGCAAAACAATATCCTCAGTATGGCTTTGAAAAACATAAGGGGTATGCTACACAGTTTCATCTTGAAGCAATAGCAAGGTTTGGCATATCTTCTATTCACAGAAGGTCGTTTTCTCCTGTTCTGGAAAAGGAGAATAAGCAAAGGGGAAAAATATCTTTAGGAGAATATGGAGAAGACTTTACATGTAGATTCCTCAAGACAAAGAGATATAAAATAATTGAAAGAAATTATAGGTCTCTATGGGGGGAAATAGATATTATTGCAAAGGATAAGGATACTTTGGTATTTATTGAGGTTAAAACTCGTTCGTCAGACAGATTTGGCCCGCCAGAAAGTTCAGTTACTCGCACTAAGCAGAATAGAATTCGTCGTATTGCAGAGGCATACATTAAAACAAGTAAGTATCGGAATCTCTGCTTTCGTTTTGATGTTGTCTCTATCCTGTTTGATTCAAAAAAGAATATGGTTGATTTTAAACTAATCCAGAATGCCTTTTAAGAACTTTATCACTACTGTCCCAACGTTTAAATTTTGTTTTAATGTAACCAATGTAGTATCAATATGTTAGAAGCAAAAAAGGTTTTTATTGATTTGAAATTTACATCATACTGTGGCCATTCTTCTGTCAAAGAACAGAAAGGAGTGG
>JAUSPT010000097.1 GCA_030652805.1 bacterium
AGCTTGACCAAAAAGAAAAATTTACTACTACTAATTTAATATATCAAAAAAAACAAAAAGGGACATTTTGATTTTGTTAAAAAGGGGACATTTTTAATTTGTCTTGACACGCCCTCATCAAGCGCTTGATTATTTAACACCCATGAGATATATTGAGAATCACAATGAGAATCTTAAACAAAAAGTGTTACCTATGTGCCCAGCCAGCACAAGCTATTGTCAACTATATTTGTACTATGATACAATTCTGTCCCATGAGATTCTCAATGGGATTTCCAATCGTTTTTTCAGTATGGTCTGTCCAGCGATGTCTGTTCTCTAGTAATATCATGTTTATAATGCCTAACATATCAAAGCGTTAAGGAGGTTATTTTATGCCGAAAAGGACTGATATTCATAAGATTTTAATTATAGGTTCCGGCCCCATAATTATAGGGCAGGCATGTGAGTTTGACTATTCAGGCACTCAAGCGTGTAGAGCGCTTAAGGAGGAAGGGTATGAAGTAGTGCTTGTAAACTCTAACCCTGCTACTATTATGACAGATCCTGGCACGGCTGATAAAACATACATAGAGCCGCTTACTGTAGAAAGTCTTGAAGAAATTATCAAGAAGGAGAAGCCGGATGCGCTTCTTCCTAACCTGGGAGGGCAGACAGGACTTAATCTTGCATCCAGTCTTTACAGCTCAGGAGTATTGGAAAGATATGGAGTTGAACTCATTGGCGTTAAAGCAGACGCTATTGAGCGTGGAGAAGACAGAATTGCATTTAAGAAGACAATGAATAAATTAGGCATATCTCTTCCCAAATCTGATCCGTGTTATTCTGTGGAGGAAGCTGAAAATATAGCAGAGAAGCTTGGATATCCTGTTGTATTGCGGCCTGCTTATACATTAGGCGGAACAGGAGGAGGAATTGCCTACAATGTAGAAGAGCTAAAAACTATTGTAACGAGAGGTCTTGCAGCAAGTCTTGTACATCAGGTTCTGGTTGAAGAATCTGTTTTGGGATGGGAGGAATTAGAGCTTGAGGTTGTAAGGGACCAGAAAAATCAGAAGATTACAGTCTGTTTTATTGAAAATATTGATGCTATGGGCATACATACAGGAGATAGCTTCTGCTCTGCGCCTATGCTCACAGTTCCACAAGCTTTACAGAAGCGTATGCAGGAGATTTCTTATAAGATTGTTGATGCTATTGGTGTTATAGGCGGCACAAATGTTCAGCTTGCGCATAATCCTAAGGATGACAGATTAGTAGTAATAGAGATTAATCCCAGAACATCGCGCTCATCTGCTCTTGCTTCAAAAGCTACTGGATTTCCAATAGCCCGTATCTCTACAAAGCTTGCTGTTGGTATTACAATGGACGAAATTCCATACTGGAAGAAAGGAACTCTTGAGAAATATGAACCAAGCGGAGAGTATGTAGTAATTAAATTTGCGCGCTGGGCTTTTGAAAAGTTTCCGGGAGCCAAGGATATACTTGGAACACAGATGAAGGCTGTAGGCGAAGTAATGAGCATAGGAAAGACATATAAAGAATCCTTTCAAAAAGCTATCCGTTCTCTTGAAATAAACAGATGCGGACTTGGCAGAGCTAAGAACTTTAAAACACTTTCTCTTGAAAGACTGAAAGAGAAATTAGCAAACCCCTCCAGCGAACGCATTTTCCTGATGTATGAGGCGCTGCGCAAGGGTATGAGTGTAGAAGAACTTTACCAGATGACCTACATCGGACGCTGGTTTATTAAAGAGATGAAGGAACTTGTAGAATTTGAGGAAGAATTAATCAAAAACACATGGAAAAATCTTCCTGAGGGGAAATTGGCTAAAGCAAAGGAGTGGGGATTTTCAGATAAATATCTGGCAGGCCTTTTTGAAGTAAAAGAAAAAGAGGTCAGACAAAAGAGAATCGCCATAGGCAAATGCGGATGTTTTGAGGCCGTCCCTGTAAGCGGAGTAAAGAATGCTGCTTACTATTATTCCACCTACAACGGGAAAGATTCGGTTCCTGTATCATCAAAAAAGAAAATAATGATTTTAGGCGGCGGGCCTAATAGAATCGGACAGGGTATTGAATTCGATTATACGTGTGTGCACGCAGCTTTTGCTTTGCGAGATGAGGGGTATGAGTCAATTATGGTTAACTGCAATCCTGAAACCGTATCTACTGATTATGACACTTCAAACAAGCTTTATTTTGAACCTTTAACAGTTGAAGATGTCCTCACAATTTATGAAAAGGAGAAACCGGAAGGTGTTATTGTTCAGTTTGGCGGACAGACCCCTCTGAATATTGCTCAGGAATTAAAAAATAATGGTGTAAAAATTCTTGGGACAACACCTGAAAGCATACATCTTGCAGAGGATAGAGAGCGTTTTAGAGAAAAAATGATTGCTCTTAATATCCCACAGCCGGAGAGCGGCATAGCGCGTTCATTAGACGAAGCTCTTATAACCGCTAAGAAGATAGGATATCCTCTTATGGTACGCCCATCTTATGTGTTGGGAGGGCGTGGAATGCAAATTATTTATGATGAAGCTATGCTGAGAGATTATGCCATTGAAGCCATTCAGGTTAGTCCGGAGCATCCAATGCTTATTGATAGATTTCTTGAGCAGGCTGTAGAGGCAGAAGTTGATGCTATTTCCGATGGAGAAAATACATTTGTAGCAGCTGTTATGGAACATATAGAACTAGCAGGTGTTCATTCAGGAGATTCTGCATGCGCCATCCCATCAAGAACTATTAAAAAAGAGCACTTAAATACAATAGAGAAATATACATCAGCAATTGCAAAAGAATTAAATGTCGTAGGTTTAATGAATATTCAATATGCAATATGTGATAATAAGGTTTATATACTGGAGGCTAATCCAAGAGCTTCACGCACAGTTCCGGTAGTTTCTAAAGTAACAGGTATTGCAATAGCCCATATAGCAACTCAAATAATGCTGGGTAAGAAGATCAGGGATTTTCCTGAACTAAAACCCTGCAAGCTTCCTTATGTAGCCGTTAAAGAAGCGGTTTTCCCGTTTAACATGTTTCCGGAAGTGGATCCTTTACTGGGGCCAGAGATGAGAGCTACAGGAGAGGTTATGGGTATTGCTGATACATTCGGACTTGCTTTTTATAAGGCAGCAGAAGCAGCCGGTTCAAAGCTTCCACTTAAAGGTAATGTGCTTTTGACAATAGCTGATAAAGACAAACCTTTTTTGATTCCCATTGCACAGCGGATTAAGAAACTTGGTTTTAGTATTTACGCTACAAAAGGCACAGCTGGATTTCTAAAAAAGAATGGCATACAGAATACAGAAATAAAAAAATTACATGAAGGAAGGCCAAATATAACTGACGCAGTCAAAAACAGAGAGATCAATCTTATTATCAATACACCTGTTGGGCGTAGCGGGAAACATGATGATAGTTACATTCGCAGGACCGCAATACAGCACAGGATTCCCTATATTACTTCGATAACAGCTGCAGAAGCCAGTGTTGAAGGGATTGAATCTGTGACTAAAACTAGAAGTTTACCAAAATCTCTTCAGGATTATCTAAAAGAACTTGTTAGAACTAGAGAATAACAATAAATAAAAGGAGCATAGAAAATGGACGGGATATTCGGAGTTGCCCTGAAGAAGGATTGTCAGGAGGTTTTATTTTATGGAACAGATTATCATTCTCATTTAGGAACAGAATATGGGGGACTGGCAGTATTGGGAAAAAGATTGGTTAGAAAGATTCACACAATCAGCGGAGAACAGTTTAAGAGCAGATTCTATGAAGATTATAAGAAAATGAAAGGGAAGTCAGGTATTGGCGTTATATCTACAAGAGAGGAGCAGCCCATATATCTAAATTCAAAGTTTGGGCACTTATGTATTGTCAGTAACGGCTTAATCACCAATTCGGATAGTTTGACTAATGATTTGCGCAGGCAGGGAATCTCATTTAGTGAAACAGCTAAACAAGGAGTAAACAGTACAGAACTGGTTGCAAAATTAATAAATCAGGGCAAGAGCTTAGTTCATGGAATAGAAAATTACTTTAAAAAAATTAAGGGCTCTTGTTCTATCCTGATATTACATAAAGACGGTATCTATATTGCAAGGGATAAACTGGGATATACTCCTTTGGTTATAGGTAAATCTCATGAAGGCTGGGCAGTAACTACAGAAACTTCTGCTTTTTTTAACTTAGGATTTAGTATAGAAAGATATGTTAAGCCGGGTGAAATACTGCTTTTAAAGTCCACTGGGTTTAAGGTTCTCAAAGAAGAGGAGCCGCATCAAAAGACGGATGCATTTTTATGGATCTATACGGGTTTTCCCGCATCGAATTATGAGGGTATAAATACAGAAGAAGTAAGAGAGCGCTGTGGAAAATTTTTGGCAAAAAGAGACAATGTTGAAGCAGATTTAGTAGCAGGAGTTCCGGACTCAGGAACTACGCATGCTATTGGTTATGCAATAGAATCAAGGATACCTTTTAGGCGTCCTCTGGTTAAATATAATCCCGGCTATGGCAGAAGCTACATTCCGCCGTCTCAAAGCATAAGAGACCATATTGCTAAAATGAAGCTGATTCCAATTAAAGAGATAATTAAAGGGAACAGGATCATTTTATGTGAAGATTCAATTGTAAGGGGTACTCAGCTTAAAAACTATACTATCCAGAAGTTGTGGGAAAGCGGGGCAAAGGAAATTCATGTCAGGGCTGCGTGCCCGCCTTTATTGTTTCCTTCTAAATTCGATTATTCTACCAAGAAAAAAGAAGAACTGGTCGCCAGACGTACAATAAGAGCCTTAGAAGGCAAGGATATAAAAGATATGAGTGAATACATTGATTCCAATTCAAAAAAACACAAAAAAATGGTAGATTATATTGCCAAAGAATTAGACGTTACTACCTTAAAATACCAAACCATTGAAGACATGGTAAAAGCAATAGGATTGCCCGAAGAAAAACTTTGTCTTTATGTATGGACAGGGAAGGTCTAATGAATAAAAAAATAGGTTTTGATAATGAGAAGTATCTAAAGGAGCAAACTAAGGCTATTCTTGAGAGAGTTGAGAGAGCTGATAATAAACTGTACCTTGAGTTTGGCGGAAAGCTTGTCTTTGACTTTCATGCTTCAAGGGTTCTACCGGGCTTTGATCCTAATGTGAAGATACGGCTCTTGCAAAAGTTAAAGGATAAGGCAGACATATTGCTCTGTATATATGCCGGTGATATTGAAAGGAAGAAAGTAAGAGCAGACTTCGGAATTACATACGATGCTGCAGTACTCAAATCAATTGATGATTTAAAGGATTGGGGTATTGATATACTGGCAGTTGTAATAACACGTTTTGAAGATCAGCCGGCAACTATAATATTTAAGAATAAATTAGAGCGCAGAAACATAAAGGTTTATACCCATACATTTACAAAAGGATATCCTACGGATGTGAATTTAATTGTAAGTGATAAAGGTTATGGAGCAAACGAGTATATTGAGACTAAAAAACCTCTTGTTGTAGTTACCGGGCCAGGCCCCGGCAGTGGGAAATTAGCTACATGTCTTTCTCAATTATATCATGATTATAAGAGAGGGATGAAAAATGGATATGCAAAATTTGAAACATTTCCTATATGGAATCTGCCGCTTAAACATCCGGTGAATGCGGCTTATGAAGCAGCAACAGCAGATTTAAGGGATTTTAATATGATAGATTCCTTTCATCTTGAAGCATACAACAAGGTAGCTGTGAACTATAACAGGGATGTAGAGGTATTTCCTGTGCTTAAGAGAATATTGGAGAAGATAACCGGATCTGAGTCAATATATAAGTCACCTACTGATATGGGTGTAAACAGAGCTGGTTTTGGAATTATAGATGACGAAATAGTAAAACACGCTGCAGAGCAGGAAGTAGTAAGAAGATATTTTAGATGTGCCTGCGAATATGTAATGGGTCTTGTGGATAAGGAAACTGTGCAAAGGGTGGAGCTAATTATGGAGGATCTTAATCTTAAGCCGGAGGATAGGCTGGTGGTTATGCCAGCACGAAAGGCTATTGAAGATGCTCAACAAAGAGGAGAGGGTAATGAAGGAGTCTTTTGCGGTGCGGCAATAGAATTAAAAGACGGCTTAATCATTACAGGGAAAAACTCCTCTCTTATGCATGCAACATCAAGTCTTATTCTGAATGCTGTAAAAGAGCTGGCGGAAATTCCCGATAAGATACATCTTCTGTCTCCGAACATAATAGATTCCATAGGTAATCTTAAAAAGAATATTTTAAATACGAAAGCAGTGAGCCTGAATCTGGAAGAAACCTTAATTGCCCTTTCTATAAGCGCAACTACGAATCCAACCTCTCAGCTGGCTATGGAGAAGCTGGGGGAACTTAAGGGCTGTGAAATACATATGACACATATTCCAACTCCCGGTGATGAAGCAGGGTTAAGAAAATTGGGGGTTAATACTACCAGCGACCCCGATTTTTCCACAAAGACACTTTTTGTTGAATAGAGTAATTTTTTTAGAATAGGAATAAAAATTTAAAAAAAGGAGGGCGCATAATGGAGAGTACAGTTAAAGTTGATGTGGAAGCAGCAAAAGGTTTAGGACTTACTGAGCAGGAGTTTGCCCAGATCAAAAAACTTTTGGGCAGAGAGCCAAATTTTACAGAATTAGGGGTTTTTTCAGCTATGTGGAGTGAACATTGCAGTTATAAGAATTCACGCAAGTTGTTCAAACTTTTTCCAACCAAAGGTAAACAGGTGTTAATTGGTGCAGGTGAGGAAAATACAGGAATTGTTGATATAGGCGACGGATTGGGCGTTGCCTTCAAGATAGAATCACATAACCATCCTTCGGCAGTGGAACCATTCGAGGCTTCAGCTACAGGTATAGGCGGATGTTTGAGGGACATATTTACAGTAGGAGCAAGGCCTGTTGCAGTGTTAGGTGCATTGAGATTCGGAAGTTTAGATAATGAAAAAGTTAAATTCTTATTTAAAGAGGTAATCAGGGGACTGGCTCATTATGCTAACACTGCAGAGATTAATGCCGTTGGTGGTGACAGCTATTTTGACGAAAGTTATGAAGGGAATCCTTTGGTTAATGCTTTTGCCGTAGGTATTGTAAAACATAAAGATATTGCAAGAGGCGCTGCGTCTGGAATAGGAAATCCCATATATTACATAGGAGGAGACACAGGCAGAGACGGGGTAGGTGGAGCGAGTTTTGCGTCTCAGGAAATTACTGAGGAATCTGCTTCTGATACGAGCAGCGTTGCTATAGGTAACGCAGAGCTCGGGAAACGCTTGAGAAAGGGGTGTCTGGAACTAATAGAAAAAGGCCTTATTGTTGGGATGCAGGATATGGGAGCTGCCGGGCTTACTTGCTCATCCTGCGAAACAGCCTCAAGAAGCGGGACTGGTATTGAGATAGACGTTGCCTTAGTTCCTCAAAGAGAAAAAGGAATGACTCCTTATGAAATCCTTTTGTCTGAATCTCAGGAAAGAATGCTTGCTATATTAAAAGACGGAAAGGAAAAAGAGGCATTAGATATATTGAAAAAATGGAACATCAACGCGGTAAAAATCGGGAAGGTTACAGATGATAAAATGATGAGAGTTAAAGAAAACGGGATAGTGGTTTGCGAAATTCCGCCACAGGCTCTTACAGAAAGAGCGCCTTTGTATGATAGAGATGCTAAAGAGCCTTCTTACTTAAAAGATGCTCAAAATCTGGATAGAAAATCCATAATCGAACCTGACGATTTCAATAAAGTGTTGTTGCAGCTGCTTGATTCTCCGACTATTGCCAGCAAAGAATCAGCATATAAAAACTTTACTGCTATAGACAAGGATGAAGTTATAGTAGGAGCAGGTTCAGACGCAGCTGTAGTTAAAATTAAGGGCACTAAAAAGGCTTTAGCAATAAGTGTGGATTGCAACGGGAGATATTGCTACCTGAATCCTTATAACGGTGCAATGATGGCGGTTGCAGAGGCAGCAAGAAACATAGTCTGTTCTGGTGGAAGACCTCTTGCTATTACTGACGGCTTAAATTTTGGCAGTCCGATGAAACCTGAAAATTACTGGCAGTTTAAAAAATGCATAGAAGGACTTTCCTCCGCGTGCAGGGCTTTAGACACACCTGTTGTCAGTGGTAATGTAAGTTTCTACAACGAGAATCCTAAAGGAGCGATAGATCCGACCCCTATGGTAGGCATGGTAGGTTTGATAAACGATGTAAATAAACATGTTACCCAGGAATTCAAGAATGAAGGTGATATAATAGTTCTTTTAGGTGAAAACAAGGCCGACCTTTCTGGGAGTGAATATTTGTATCTTATTCACAATCAGAAAAAAGGTAATCCTCAGATAGATATACAGACAGAGAAGTCTGTTCAGAAAGCATGTCTTGAGGCAATTGAATCAGGTATTATTAATTCTGCTCATGATTGTTCGGAAGGTGGCCTGTCCGTAACTTTGACTGAATCATGTATCTCAAATTTAAATAAAATGCTTGGTGCTGTAATAGAATTGGATGGCTTAAAAAACAATGATATAAGAATGGATGAAATTTTATTTGGAGAAGCGCCTTCCAGAATAGTGGTTTCTCTAAATAAGGATAAAATGGAGCTTCTTGAAAAAATAGCTCAGAAACATTCCATTGCATATACTATTCTCGGGGAAGTTAGTGGAGAAAATCTGGCAATCAAAGACAATCGAGAAAGTATAATAGATATTTCTGTTAAAAAACTAAGCAATACATGGAGGAACGCAATTCCTTCAAGATTAGAAAAATAGAAAGAAAGGGGATATAACAATGCAACAAGTAAAAGTAATTCCATGTCTGGATATAAAAGACGGACGAGTAGTTAAAGGCGTAAAGTTTGTTGAATTACAAGACGCACGTGATCCTGTAGAAGCAGCAATTGCTTATTGTAACGCAGGCGCAGATGAACTTGTTTTTTTAGATATAGCTGCCTCTGTTGAGACAAGAGCCACACGCCTGGATTGGGTAAAGAAGGTAAAAGAGGTAACCACTGTACCCTTTTGTGTTGGTGGAGGCATAAGGAATTTAGAGGATATGCAAACTCTTTTTGATCTCGGAGTAAACAAAGTATCTATTAATACATCTGCTGTTAAAAATCCCTCTTTAATCAAGGATGCTGCTGAAAAATTTGGCAAAGAAAGAATTGTTGTTGCTATTGACGGGAAGAAAAATCCACCTGAGGATAGCTGCCCGAGATTGGAGCTCCTAATTATGGGTGGAGGGGAGTCGACTGGTCTGGATGTGGTTGAATGGGCAAAAAAGGTGGACCAGTTAGGCGCGGGCGAAATTCTCCTGACCAGCAAGGATGCGGATGGTACAAGAGAAGGGTACGATATTGAGATGACCAAAGCAGTAGTAGAAGCAGTCTCAATTCCTGTTACTGCCTCAGGCGGTGCAGGAACATTAGAGCATCTTTATGAAGTCATAGTCCAAGCTAAGGCAGCCAATGTGTTATGTGCTTCAGTATTTCATTTTGGAGAAATCACAATCCCTGAGACAAAAAAATATCTGAAGGAAAGGGGTATAGCTGTCCGGATGTAATGGATAAAAACAAATTTATTTAAAATTATACAAGCCATGCATATCTGACGAGGATATTACATATGCGGAACTTTTGTATGGGCACAATATTTTGTGCCCTTTTTTCTTTATGGTTTGGGGTGGATGGGGCATGGGGGAGGCAGGCAAGATGTTACAGATAAAAGATCTTAGTAAAAATTTTGGAAATAGGCCGTTATTCAGGGATTGCTCTCTGTTTGTGAAAAGTGGAGAGAGGATTGCTTTAGTTGGAGCAAATGGTTCGGGAAAGACGACCCTTTTCAGGATAATTATGAATAACGAACCTTATGATACGGGAGAGATAATCTTGCCGAATAATGTAAGGGTGGGTTTTTTGCCGCAGGAGATAGATGCAGTAAAAGGCACCACTCTACTTACTGAGGTTATGTGCTGTTGGCCGGAAATAGGGAAGCTGGAGAATAAGATAGAAAGATTAGCGTCTAAACTTGCGGAGACAAAAGGGCCGGCACAGGAGCAAATTCTTCATGATTATGGAAAGGCACAGTCCAGTTTTGAAGCGCTGGGCGGATATAATCTTGAATATCAGGCTAAGAAGATATTATTCGGCCTGGGTTTTAAGGAAAGGGACCTTTCAAGGGCAACAGATGTGTTTAGCGGCGGCTGGCAGATGCGCATTGCTCTGGCTAAACTGCTTTTGAACCCGCCTGAGCTTATGATGCTGGATGAACCGACTAACCATTTAGACCTGGAATCACTCCTCTGGCTGCAGAATTATCTGCTTGCTTATAAAGGCACATTGATATTTACGTCGCATGACAGAGACTTCATCAATCAGGTAGTAACAAGGGTTATCGAGATAGATGCGGCTAACCTTGTAAAGTATAATGGAAACTACGACTACTATCTGAAAGAAAAAGACAATCGCGAAGAAATATTACTTGCTGCCCGTAAGAACCAGGAACGAAAGGTTGAACAGACACAGAAGTTTATCAATAGATTCCGCGCTACTGCGAGCCGGGCAAGATTGGTACAAAGCAAGATAAAAGCGTTAGATAAAATGGAAAAGGTAACGGCGCCAAAGAAGACAAAGCATGTACGTTTTTGCTTCCCGCAACCTCTACGCAGCGGTCATGAGGTAATAACGATTAAGGATCTTTATAAAAGCTATGGTGATAATAAAGTCTATGAAGGTGTTGATCTCAGTATAGGTCGGGGTGATAAAGTCGCCCTTGTTGGATCAAACGGCGCGGGAAAGTCCACGCTCTTAAAAATTTTAGCCGGAGTACTGGAGATTGATAAAGGCTCTCGAATAATTGGGCATAATGTAAATAACGGATATTATCCTCAGCACCGGCTGGATATATTGAACACGCATAATACATGTCTTGCAGAGATAGAAGACGTGTATTACAGTGGCCGCCAGACGGAGATAAGAAAATTATTGGGTAGCTTTCTATTCTCGGGCGATGATGTGTATAAAAAAGTATCCGTCTTAAGTGGCGGAGAGAAAAGCAGATTGGTATTGGTTAAGATACTGGCCAATCCTCCAAACTTTTTACTCATGGACGAACCTATAAATCATCTTGATATTCCCTCACGGGATATTCTCATTGAGGCACTGAGTGAGTTTACGGGCACGCTTTGTTTTATAAGCCATGACGTATATTTTATAAGGAAAGTAGCTAATAAAATCATTGAGATAAAGGATGGAAAACTGAAAATTTATCCCGGAGGCTATGATTATTATATTCACAAAAGAGAGGTGGATGAGAAGAACAGACGGCTTGAAGGGGAGTCCAAACTCGACGACAGAAGAAATTCCGCAAAGTCAGACCGCAAAAGAAATATTTACATACAAAAAACCGAGCTGGACACACTCGGGGAAAAATTTGCGGATACAGAAAAAGAATTGGTTGAATTATCTGTGCGGTCGGAAGAACTAAACAGGCTATTATCTGACCCCGCGATATACAAGAACAATGCTTTTATCTCTCTGGCCAAGGAACAGAAGTCACTTAAGGCAAAGATAGACGAACTTACAGTTAAGTAGGAAAGCTATGCGAAAAAGCTGGCTAATTAGCTGGCTAATTATGAATAAAGCACATTCTATATAAATTTTATCCCAGGATAACTGTTAGAAAAGCAGGAATTGTAATTATAGAAAGCAGAGTTGTTGAATAAATAGCGGATGCTGTAAACTTTTCGTCTCCACCATATTGCTTTATAACAACTGAGGCCGCAATTGCAACAGGCATAATAGCTATTACACTGGCAATTTTTTTACTTATAATCGGCATATTAAAAAAGCTAATCAGTACAAGAATACACGTTGGTATTACTACTAATCTCAATACGTTAATAAATATTACATCTTTATCTTTGAATACCTTGAGATAATTAATATCTGCAAGTACAAAACCAGCTATTAGCATTGCAATTGGAACCGTTATTTGCCCTAGCGCGCTCAATAGTCTTATTAGCACTACACCTAAATCCAGAACTAGTTTTGGACATTGCACACGTAATCCGCTTAAGATCATTCCTAAAACTATTGCAATAAGCGGCATATTGATTATTTTTTTGAGAGAGAATATTCCAATCTTATGGGCAGTAACTATATAGATTCCTAACGTCCATTGAATGAGAATCGTTCCAAGATTACATAGTGCTAGCAGGACTACTCCCTTTTCTCCAAATAAAATTAAAACAATTGGTAAAGGCAGGAGAGAGTAATTGTTTATCATACAAGCATATAAAAATGCGCTCTTTCTGGGCTTTGGTATTCTTCCAATTCTTGATCCAATAATTCCGATAACATAGCCTATAATTACAATTAAAGCGCCAATGAGTATAAGAACCAGATTCTCTTTTATCAGATTCCAATTACATTCTTTCAGCATTGCAGAAAAGAGCAATGCTGGCCATGCAATATTCATTAAGATACTTGAAAGAGATTTTGAGCCTTCGTTAGAAATTATATTGAGCTTTTTTGCAAATACACCAATAAGTATGAGCAGAAACACATAGATTATCTCAGTCCAAACTGACCAGAAAGTTTGTAAATAATGCATGAATATTTTATGTGAGCTCTTCTTCGGATTTTACAATCTCATTAACAGGCACAGTAAACATTATTCCTGTACCCGGTTCTGTAAAATCAATCTCTTCTTCTTTCAAAATTTTCTCTAATTTGGGGAGAAACTTATCTCCCTCAATCAAAGCAAATATTGTTTTTGACGGAGTTTTTTCTTCTCCCATAAGCTGCCTTAATCCAGCGAATATCGGCACTTCATACGCCAAAAACTGGCCCAACCCCATGCTGTCTATAATTGTTGCTCCGCTAACTCCCAGTTCCACAAGAATGGACAGAACATTCTCCAGGTGCTTTTCCTTGTTTAAAACAATGAACAAAAGTTTCATCCCGTTCGACATATCATTCCCTCCATAAAGCCTTAATAACGGCTTGTTTTTTTCTTGCCTATTTCTCCTGCTTTTGATATTGCAATTTTTGTTGTTATCGGGCCTATTATTTCAAAGAAAATTGTGGTTGCAGCAATTGTATTTATAACAAGGACTGCTAAATGCGCTCCTGCTTCTCCTAAAGCTCCAAATTCCTTTGTAGCCAGAATAGCAAGCCCTATAGCAACGCCTGCTTGTGGAAGCAGTCCAAGTCCTAGATATTTTCGAATAACTGGGTTTGCCCCTGCCATTACAGCTCCCAAATGTGCTCCTCCTATCTTTCCAACAGATCTAGAAAGAATATAAATTAATCCTACCAGTCCCATAGCAGGAAGAAGCTTTATCTGAAGATGAGCACCTGCTATGACAAAGAAGACTATAAATATAGATGTAGTAATAAAATTAATCGCCTCATAAGCTCTGCGGTTTGCAAACAGGAAAATGTTGGTGAATACTACAGCCAAGCTCATATTTGCCAGAATAAGAGAAAGATGAAAGTAATTTGATAAACTGGTACATACCAGAATACCTCCCAGAGATATAGCTAAAATCTCCGGCTTTCTATGCAGTTTTCTTAAAAAATATCCAAGAATAATTCCAATTAATCCGCCCAAAAGAATTGAGCCTAATATTTCAATTACAGGCCCTTTTATAATCCCAATAAAGGATATCGAACTGCCAATTAAAAACATCTTTACAAAAGCAGCAACGAATACATAAATTACGACAGCTACCCCGTCATCCAAACCAACAATTGCATATATTGTATTCGTCAGGTCTCCCTTTGATTTATATTCCTGTAGAACTGCGACTGTTCCAGCTGGAGCTGTAGCTGCTGCCAGAGCTCCAAATATCAGCGCAATATGGAACTGATGAGTTAAAAAATAAACGCCCAGTGTTACAAGTAGAACTGCACCAAATGACTCTCCCAAAAGAATTGTTAAAATTCCTTTGCCAAATTTACGTATTACACTAATACGCATTTCGCTGCCAATTATAAAAGCAACAATTCCAAGAGCAAAATCACTAAAAATACTTATTCTATCTAATGCCTTCAAACTAAAGATGTTAAAAACAGAATTCCCTAATAGAAGTCCTGCAAGAAGATATCCAACAACTGAAGGAAGCTTAACCAGCCTGGCAAGCCTCCCTCCAATAAAACCACAGATCAGGGCCAATCCTATAAAAAATAATATGTCCATACTAAATCAGGTTGCCTTCAGCAGCAATTATTAATCTTCAATTTCTCTTATGGCATTCAGTATCTCGCCTGCGTTTTGCGCTTCCAAAAGCTTCTGGCGAAAAGATTCTTTTTTTAACAGTCTGGTGAGATGCGCTAAAACCTGAAGATATTTATTGATATCTTTTTTTGGAGTACCCATTAAAAAAACCAGTTTTACGGGTTTAGCATCTATTCCATTAAAATCAACGCCTTGAGAGGATCTTCCAAACGCAATAATAATATTATTCACAGCGTCTGTTCTGGCATGCGGGATAGCTATTTCATTGCCTATTCCTGTAGCGCCTAATTTCTCCCGCTCAAAAACATCCTTTAAAAACATATCAAAATCAGTAACATCTTCAGAATCTTTTAATAACTCAGCTAGTTCTCTTATTACACCATCCTTTGTTGTATTTTCTAAAGCTAAACAAATCATTTTTTCTGAGATATGGTCTGATATTCTCATGTTTAAAATCTCCTTCTTGATTTAAAAATTTCCCATATTCTACTGCAAACTGGTTTTTTGTAAAGCATTTTTAGGGGCGGACAACAACCGTTGAAGAGGCGCTTTCCTTGAAATATTTTTGCGCAATTTCTTTTATGCTTTCTTTAGTTACAGCCTTTATCCTGCGTTCATATTCGTAGAAATTTTTGTATCCCAAACCATACAGTTCGCTCATAGCTAGAGAGAAGCAAAGCGCTTTGTTTGACTGATGTGTAATTCTATGTTTACCCATAAGATTATTCTTAGCGAGTTGCAACTCAGCATTGCTAACAAAAGCATGTCTAAGTAATTGAATTTCTTCAAACAGGGCTTGTTTAGCCTCTGTGATTTTTTGCGAAATTGTTCCAGCATAAAATACATACATCCCAGGGTCAAACCCCTCCCGGGAAAAAGATCCAACATAATATGCCAACCCTCTCTTTTCTCTTATATTCATCATTAACCGCGACCCAAGGTCGGACAGAATTGCAGTTAACACATCAAATGTGTATCTGTGTGGATCATTAGCTGTAGTAGTCGGAAATCCTATCATAACCAGAGCTTGCTCTCCCTGTTTTTTCTTCTCCTTCTTTCTCTGTTCCCGCTGCATTGGCTCAATTATATTTATCTCTGGGACAAAGTATCTTGCATTAAATCTATTAAAATACTTGGTGAAAGAATCAAAAATTTTATTGCATTCCATATCTCCTACAACAGTAATGCAGGTATTTTTGGGTATACACATAGTTTTATAAAAATTTATGAGACTTAATTTATTTATGTTTAAGAGAGACCTTTCAGTGCCCAGGTTCTGAAACCTGTATGGATGCTTTTTATAGACGGTTTGGCGCATTATATCCATGCCAAGATTAATTATCTCATCTCTTCTTGCTTTTATTTCAGCCAGAACAATAGATCTTTCCTTTTTTATCTGGTCTGGCAAAAATGTTGGATTAATTATTACATCAGCGAAGATATCCAATCCATGTATAAAGTTTTTTTTCAATATATCCATTGAAAATCCGAAGCTGTTATCTCCAGAAAATCCACTAAAGTCTCCACCTGTTGTCTCAAACTCTTCTGCAATTTGAAATGCATCCCTATTTTTTGTTCCTTTTTGCATTACGCGCTGCATAAGATTGCATATACCATTATTGCCGTTGTTTTCATATCTAATGCCGCCTTTAAATAACGCGCAAACAGAAATAATCGGCGTGGTGTGCTTTTCTATTGCTACAACAGCCATGCCATTTATTTTTTTAGTTTCTATATTCTGCCTTTTTGCAGACATTCTTGCTAGACTTATTGTTGCGGGCGTTTTTTGCTTTAATGTAATTATAGACATATTATTTTCTACAAGATAAATTTCAGCAACCCTTTGAATGTCTCCTAGAGTAATTTTATTTATTTCTTCCACATATTTCCGAGAGAAGTGCATATCGCCTGTTAAAAACTCATTTACTATGACACTTCCTGCTATGCTATCTACTGTTTCCATATGACAATAATGGTCAAAAATAACCATTCTCTTTGCTTTAAAAAGATCTTTTTTGGAGAGTCCGTCTCCTTTAATAAGTTCTATTTGTTTTCTGGTTTCTTTAATTGTTCTTTCAATGCTTTCTTCCGCTAAAACATAAGTTATGCCAAAAACCCCTGTGTCTTTTGGAGTATGCGAAAAGCTTTCTACAGAAGAAACTAGTTGCTCTGTCTCAATAAGAGCCTTGTATAAAAACGAACTGCGTCCATGACCCAGTATTATTGAAAGCACATCAAGAGCGTAAGTGTCAGGATGAATAATCCCCGGAATATGAAAGCACATAAACATACGTGGTATATTTACATCCTTCTCTGTATGTAAAATTCTTTTATTAAGTTGTTTTGGCTCTGCGGGAATAATTGTTGGATTTATAGATCTTCTTTTAAAATCCTTGAATGCTTCCTTTGCCATTTTCAGCGCACGCTCATGAGTAATATCCCCTGCAATAGCAAGTATCATGTTATTCGGCACATACATCCTTTTATAATATGCAGTCAGATCCTCTCTTGATAAGTTTTCAAACAGTTCTCTATGTCCTATTATTGGCTCTTTGTAGGGATGAGTATTATATATTGTTTCCCATGCCAGTTTCTGCAAAAGAGTTTCAGGTTCGTCTACACACATATTTATTTCTTTAAGAATAACCTGGTTTTCTTTTTTGCATTCTAAGGCATCGAATGAGGAGTGCATGATAGCATCTGCCTGAATTTCTAGCGCTTTATCAAGAAATTTAGAAGGCACAGTAACATGGTAAACCGTTCGGTCATAGGTTGTATAGGCATTAAGCATTCCTCCCAAATCCCTTATTTGACGAGAGATTTCTCCTACTTTTCTTTTCTTTGTGCCTTTGAACAGCATATGCTCAATATAATGAGATACACCAGATCCCATAAACTCTGATTCTGTAATACTGCCGGCTTTTACTAAGATATAGATAGACACTATTGGAGCACTGTCCTTTTTACATGTAATCACTGTCATTCCATTTTCCAGAACGTGTTTCTCTAAATCTAACGCATGAGTATTCTTCACATCAATCCTCCATGTTGCATTAAAAAATATACCTTCTTACCAACCATCTAAATCTGCTGATTTTATCGACATTCTCATCTGCAATTATACTTGTTTCAGCTATTGTTTTTTTGTCAAGCTTCATCAGCATACATCCAATTCTCTGGCCTTTTTTAACAGGCGCTTGTATTCTATCAAACAAGATCTTTTGTTTAACAATCTTCTTTTTGTCACTTTTTCTTATGACTAACGTTATATCTTTATTGCTAATACCATTAATGTATCTTCTGTCTCCCATTATGACTGGAATATTTTCAAAAACAACATCTTCTTCTTTCATCAGATACAATTTTGTATAATTCTTAAACCCCATATCCATGATTTCTTTTGTTTTATCGAACCGTAGTTCCTTTGTAGGACTGCCCATAACTACAGAAATGAGCCTCATATCGCCTTTTTTTGCAGTAGCAGTGAAGCTCCAGCCTGCCCTTCGGTAATAACCTGTTTTCAACCCGTCAAGCTCAGGAAATGTTTTAAGAAGCTTGTTCGTATTGGTTAAAATAAACTTCCCATTTCTGAATGTGTCTGTTTTTGTATTAGTCCATTCAAGTACTGTTGGATATTTAACAAGTTCTCTTGCCAGAATCGCCATGTCATAAGCAGAGGACATATCTCCGCTATGACCATTCTGGACTTTTGGAAGCCCGTTTGTAGTTTTGAATATAGTATCGTTCATTTTAAGTTCAGATGCTCTCTTATTCATTAACACAAGAAATTTCTTGGTGCTGCCGCTTATATGCTCACTAACAGCAACAGCCACGTCACACGCAGATTTTATCATAATAGCTTTCATCATATCTCTTAACGTAAAAACTTCTCCCTCCTTCAGGTATACTTGTGAGCCTCCTATCATGCTCGCATGTCTTGATACTTTTATTTTCTCACTTAGACTAATCTCACCATGTTTGACCTTTTCCATAACAATGAGTGCAAGCATCATCTTAACCATTGAAGCAGGAGGCAATCTTCTGTGTATATTCCTGGCAAAGAGTATCTTTCCTGTCTCAGCTTCCATAAGTATTGCTGATTTATATTTTCTTGGAGCAGAATGGGCTGGGTTTAAGCTGCAGAAGCTTATGACCAAGAATACTAAAACTGCAGATTTAAAGACTAAATTCATCTTGACCATGCAGGTTCCAAGGCATTCTGTTCCGGAGAAGTTAACCCGTACTTCTCTCCCGTTATGACATCAATTACTTCCATGTATGATATAAAATTCTTTGTAACACTGTAAACAATATGTCTCCCATCGGGAGCCCAAGAAGGATTCTCATGATGTTGCGGTTCATATGTCAACTGATAAACTCCATAAGCATCCAAATTTGCTACATAGATTTGGAAATTCCCATTTTTCACTGATGTATAAGCAATTTTATTAGAGACAGGGGACCAACATGGGTCAGTGTTGTATGATCCTTCAAATGTGAGTCTGATAGTTTTATTATCTGATAAATAAGTTATGTATATTTGAGGGGTTCCAGTACGATCCGAAACAAAGGCTATTTTTTGGTTATCTGGGGACCATGTCGGAGCTGATTCTACAGCTCTGGAAGTTGTCAGGCGCTTAAGAAGTAAATCAGGGAAAGAAACTTTATATAATTCCGGATTCCCATCCTTACTGAGTATTAAGGCTATATTTTTGCCGTCATTTGAGACAGCAGAGGCTGCATTAACGCCTGGATAACAAATTAAAGCTTCTTTCTTGTGATTCTTCAGATTGCAGGTAAATATTTCAGGAGACCTATTTCTATATGAGGTGTACGCAATCTTAGTGCAATCAGGGAACCAGCAAGGTTCAATATTGTTATAATCTCCTGAGGTAATTTGCTCTCTGTTTTCTCCATCATAATCTATTACATATATTTGTTTTATGCCCGCCTTATCAGAAGAAGTATAGGCAACCTTTGAAAATACAATGCTTTTTTCTCCTGTAACTTTTTTTATGATATCACTGGTAATAGTTTTTATTAATAAGCCGGACTGAGAGATCAGCCCTTGATATTTTTTGGCAAATATCTCCTGATTTGCTGATGGAGAATATATCTTTGTTATAAGAACAAGTTTCCCCTTTTTTGTTTTATAGGAGCATTTAATTACTAATTCTGTGGCTTTTGAAACTAGTTTTTGTATGGAAAAATGCCCTGAGTACTTCAGATGTTTTGACAAATCAGCATAAATTGCTTTCTCTAATTTTATATCAGGCTCGGCTCCTTCAACAGCGAAAGCCTCAATAAAGAGATTCACTTTTTTTGCAGATTCTTTAGATATGCTTAATTGAACTTCTGAGGAAAAGCATGGATTAGAATAAAAGATAGACAAGCACATGACAAAGACACAAAATTTTATCAAATTGAATTTAATGTTTCTCATAGTGTTTTAAAAATAATGCTAATATTAAGATATTCCTCTTTCCATTCTGAAGGAAGAGCAGGTAGAGTTCCTACTGACTTTATAGCATTTAGTGCTGAATTATCAAGTAATTTCATGCCAGAAGAATGCTTCACTTTTGCGTTGTCTATAGTACCGTTTTTATTAAGTGTAAAGCTAACTGTAACATATGTCCCCTCTTTTGGTATTATATATCCACTCGGCGGCATCCATGCATTTGATAACTTTGTCTTTATTACAGTTAAATACCATAGATAAGGGAATCTACCGGCGCTGATATGCACATCTTCTTTGCTTATAGGCTGTAGGGATTTTGCTGTCTTATCTTTTTTAATGGGAATATGTTTTGCTGAATCAGATTTATCCATAGTTTTAAGTTTTGTAAGTATTTTTGTCCTTAGTTTGCGTGTGTCTGGTGTTTTTTTCGGCTTTTGAGTGGTTTTAGGGGGCGAAGATCTCTTTAAAGTTTTAACTGGTTTTTCAACCTGTTTTATATCCGGAGTTAATTCAACGAATTGCGGAACTTCAAGCTTTGATGTCTTGTGTTTCACAATTGCAATAAGAACTATTAATAAAATGATACTTATGTGAACGCTTAGAGATATTAGAAAAGCCTTTTTCATATTTAGCGGCTTATATTACGAACTCTGGTTGGAAGACCAACTCTTGAGATGCCTGACTCTTTGACTATATCAAGAACTTTAATTACTTCACCATACTTAACGGATTTATCAGCTTTGATTATTACAGATGTATTTTGAGTTGATTCTACAATTATTTTAAGCCGTTTTCTTAAGGATTCATAAGTTACCTTGGCATTATCCAGATACAGACTGCCATACCTTGATATACTGATTGTAACAGCATCCTTTGAAACATTCATTCTTTCGGATGATGATTGTGGAAGTTGAACATTGATTCCATGAAGCATAATTGGAGTAATCAAAATAAAAACAATTAAAAGAACCATTGTAACATCAACAAGACTTGTAATATTTATCTGGCTGATCGGAGTGTATGAATACAATCTGCTTTTCATAGGTTCTGTGCCCTGACTAATTTCCTTTCTGTAAGAGAAAGGAATTCCCCTGCAAAATTATCTGTTTCTATTGATAACACTCTTAACTGGTTTGAGAAGAAATTGTATGCAACCAGAGCCGGGATCGCTACTACCAGACCTGCTACAGTTGTTATCAGTGCCTCAGCAACTCCCGGAGCAACAGTTCCAATACTTGCAGTGCCTTGCAAACTGACCTGCAGGAAGACGTTAAGTATACCCCATACTGTGCCTAACAATCCTATAAAAGGACTGACTCCTGCAGTTGTTGCAAGAAATCCTAAAAATCTCTCCAGCTTGAAGAATGAATCACTAACTGAACTTAACAGTGTCTTCTCTATGTATTTTAAATCTGAGGCAGTAATATCTTTCCCAATAGAATTAACTTTCTCACACCCTTGTTTATAGACCTGGAATACAGGAGAAAACCTGTGCTCTTCGCCATCCTTAATTGAGAGATTAAACACATTTTCAGAAGAAGAGTTTCTGAATATTCTTAAGAATTGTTTAGACGCGCGCTCTGCTTTTCTAATTGCCCTAAACTTTATAATGATTATAGTCCAGGCTATTACAGAAATTGCAAACAGTAAAAGAACAATTATTCTTCCAACCCACCCTGAATGCTGAAACGACAGAATCAAACTGCTATTCATAGCCCTCCTCACTCCTTCTATATGACAATAAAAATATACTATAAATTGTCATAACACACAAGTAAGTAATTCTCTATTCTCCACATCTGGTCAAACTAAATTTTAATAAAAATTACTTCAGGACTAACTATTGAACTGAATGAAGGTAGGATATATAATCATTGTCAATAAACGGGAGAGAAGAAATGTCTAGAAAAGAAATCAAAATAGAAAAAACAAACTGTAATTTTGAGAGAGAAGCTTTTATCAGACCTTTTGGATTTAAGGGTGGTTATATCACTGAAGCATGGCAATCCATTTCATCTCTAACCAGTTCATCAGGCAAAACCGGTCTGGGTATTGGAACGCAGAGTGTGCTCTGGAGTGATGCATCTGTGTTTAGTTCTCATAGTGAAGCGGGTGGCAATGCCTTGATGTTTGCTATGACAGAATTTGCTTTAAGACGAGCCAAAGAACTTGCGTTTTCTAACCCTATTGAGCTATTGGAAGAACTGGTTCCTCAGGTACATGAGTATGGTAAAAAGATAACCAATAATCCTGATCTAAGACTGACCTTTGCATTAAACTCGCTGGTTGGAGTTGATAATGCCGCATGGATGTTGTTTGCAAAAGAAAATAATGTTACGAATTTTGATGATATGATACCGGAAGAATACAGAGTATGTCTGTCATACAGGCATAAAAAACTTGCCAGTATTCCATTAATGGCTTATGCAATTCCTTTGAAGGAAATTGTAGATGCTGTAAAAGACGGCTACTTCTTCCTAAAGGTAAAAATAGGTTCTGATCCTGATAAGGATGGAGACAGAGAAAAGATGCTTCAGTGGGATATGAAGCGGATTGAAGAGATACATAAAGCAGTTGGAGACACAAGGATTGAGCATACGAAGGATGGTAAGATTCCATATTACTTTGATGCAAATGGCCGTTATGACACAAAGGAAAGGTTACAGAGGCTTCTTGACCATACAAAGAAGATAGGAGCATTTGACCAGATTGCAATCGTTGAAGAACCTTTTCCTGAGGAATATGAAGTAGATGTTAGTGACCTTGGAGTAAAGATTGCAGCTGATGAAAGCGCTCATTCTGACAAGGACGTAAAAAAGCGTATCCAGATGGGCTATGGGGCAATTGCCCTTAAACCCATTGCCAAGACCCTGAGCATGAGTTTGAAAATTCTTAAGGTTGCACATGAAGCAGAAGTTCCGTGCTTCTGTGCAGACTTGACAGTTACTCCTATTCTGGTGGACTGGAATAAAAATGTAGCAGCAAGGATTGGGCCTTTACCTGGTATGAGTATAGGAGTGCTTGAAACAAATGGACATCAGAATTACAAGCGCTGGGAAGAACTTATAAGGTTTCATCCGTGTTCCGGAGCTGAATGGATGAAAACAAAAGACGGCTTATTTAATTTGGATGATGATTTTTACAACCAGAGTGGGGGAATTTTCCAAATATCAGAACACTATCAAAGTTTAGTAGTATAATAAGTCAGAAATTTATTTTCTGTGCAAAATCGCCAAGAAGAGGCATCTTCCAGGTTTCACCAGCAAGCGCTTTTACAATACCAACTACTGCAAATATAATAACAACTATATTCAGGAGCCATCCAATTATTGGGATTAAGGAAAAAACAGTAGCTAATATTGCCAGTACTAATCCTTGTCTTGCATGAAACAAGACAAACTCATTATCCTTCTTAACAAGAAGGACAATCAAGCTTATCAGCCAGAAATAACTGATAACAGCTAGTGCCTTACCTTCTTCAATATCTTTTTTGTCTGTTTCTATTTCAGGCGTAACTGTTGCTTGCTCTACTTTTTTCTTTTCTGCCATTTTAGATCTCCTCTAATTTTCTCATATACATATAAGGATATTAAACTTTTGGCTAGTTGTCAATAGAAACTCCACAATTTATATTGCAAATGAGCAGGATTTATATTATGCTTAAAATTCGATAGGAGAAAATCTGATTTTGCCGATGGAAAATAGAGACAGAGAGATAGGTTTAAAAACTTTCATAATCGGCGCACTCCTGTGTTTTCTCGTCCCTGTAATGGCGCACTACTCCATAGATATTGTTCATGGCTCTTATCTGGCAATAGACTTCATGCCTGCAGGAGCCATATTCCTGTTTTTCATTCTTGTAGGCGGCATAGCGGTTATACTTAAATTGATAAGTAAGAGAATGGCCCTTAATTCCTCAGAGCTTCTGGTAATATACATTATGATGCTTGTAACCTCTTCAGTAGCAACAATGGGGCTTGGCGCACAGTTATTTCCGATGATCACAGCGCCATTTTACTTTGCAACCCCGACAAATAGATGGGCAGAGTTAATACAACCACATATAAAAAGCTGGATGGTGCCGCAGGGCAAAGAGGTAATAAGGCAGTTCTATGAAGGCATGCCAAAGGGAGCGAGTATACCCTGGGCAGCATGGCTCAAGCCAATATGTTTCTGGATGATATTCCTTATGTCCCTATATATGGTAATGATAACAATAGTGGTGATATTAAGAAAACAATGGGTAGAGAAGGAGAGATTGATATATCCGTTAGCGCAATTATCTATGGATATGGTGAAGGATGAAAACGGTTCCATAATAAGACCATTCTTCAAAAGCAGGATAATGTGGCTCGGATTTGCCATTCCATTCATAATCAGCTCAATAAATGGTTTTCATGACTATTTTCACTTCATACCTAAAATAAACCTCGTTAATAGTATCCCAATATTTCGTAACACTTTAAACATGTCCTTCAGAATAAGCTTTCCAATGATAGGATATGCGTACTTTATAAACATGCAGTTAGCGTTTAGTTTATGGTTTTTGTGCCTGTTATCAATAGTGATAAAAGGAATCTGTAACATTACAGGTTTTGGGTTCAATGAAAATCTAGGCATTTATGGAATAGCAGGTTCTCCAATGCTATACCATCAGCAGACTGGAGGAATAATAGTATTAGTATTAACAGGCTTGTGGATGGCAAGAGAGCATCTTAAGAATGTATTTGGTAAAGCATTTGGGCGAAGAAAAGATGTGGACGACACAAATGAGATACTGTCCTATAAAGCATCAATATACTTGCTCTTAACAGGTTTAATTGTAATGGGAACATGGCTGTACTTTAGCGGTATGCCCCTGATAACAGTTCCTGTATTCATGTTTTTTGCGCTGGTATTGTTTTTAGGTTTAACAAGGATAGTGGCAGAGGGAGGGCTAGCATGTGCAGTAGCGCCGTCAATAGCGCCTTCTCTTGCAGTGTCAGGTTTAGGGACATCCATATTTGGAGCTGGCGGTATGGTAAGTCTTGCGTTCACATATGTATGGGGATCAGACCTGAGAACGTTTGTGATGGCAGCAACAGCACATAGCCTGAAGATAATAGAGGTAATAAAGACAAACAGAAGAAAGCTTTTCTGGTTCATATTAGCGGCTCTCGTAATAGGTCTTGGCGCTACATTCTGGATAGCGTTGAAGCTGGCATACACACATGGAGGAATAAACCTGAATTCATGGTTCTTTGTCAGTGGCCCCCAACACCCATATAAATATGCAATAGACAAAATATTGCATCCAACAGGAGTGAACTGGACGGGCTGGCTGCATACAGCAATAGGCGGAGGATTTATGGCGTTTCTGATGTTTATGAGATACAGGCTTCTGTGGTGGCCCATACATCCTGTTGCATATCCCATAAGCGCTGTGTGGATAATGGAAAACCTGTGGTTCAGCATATTCATTGCGTGGATAATAAAGTCAGTGCTCACAAGATACGGAGGAAATAAGGTATTCAAGGCTTCAAGACCGTTCTTCCTGGGGCTGATCCTGGGACAGCTGGTTGCTGCAGGGCTCTGGTTTGTTCTTGACCTAATAGCAGGACATACTGGAAATCAAGTATTCTGGATATAGCCCTGCCTTGCAAATCACTTATACATCTTTGGTCGGGGCGAGAGGATTCGAACCTCCGACCTCCTGCTCCCAAGGCAGGCGCGCTAAACCAAGCTGCGCTACGCCCCGTACATCTTTGATAAAAGACTGGTGTATATTATCAAAGGTGATTACACAGGTCAATTAAAAATGACAAGCGAGGTTCTGATTGTATTAACCTGCCTCTAATGCTAAAATTACTAAAAAAAGGAGGGTTTTAATAAAGATATGAAAAGGATTATACTAATATTTGTATTTTTTCTGTTTCTGCTTATTCAACATGTTTATGTCTCTGCTGAGGATAAGGGTCAGAATATATCTGCAGAAATAAAGGTAAATATAGATGGGGAGGAGAAGACTATTAAATTTACCAAAGAAGAAATAGAACAGCAAAAGATAGATTCTAATAAAGCACTTAAAGAAATAAAGGCTAAAGAATCACATTATTATTCCAGGTGGAAACGTTACCAGAAAAAAGATAAAAATGGTAAGGATATATGGATAAGATATGAAATCTATCAGGGGGAATATCCTTATTCTAGCTCTGATGATGCATATGGCAATAATATAACTATTCAGCAGCCTTATACATCATTTTCAGTTGGCGATAGAGTTAAATATGTTGGTCCTAAAAAAGGACTTGTAGGCGAAAAGGGTACTGTGATTAAAAATATGGATAAATATGGAACTTCAAATTACAGCAGAAAGATACAGGTGAGATTTGACAACAGAGGAAAAAAGACATTAAGCCCTGTAGACTTAGAAAAGGTTGAATAAATCTGTTTTTTAAATAGGGAAAGTTATTTCTCTCCTCTCTTTCTGAGACCTGTATATCCCAATTATTATCTCCACGGCTTTTCTTCCTTCTCCGCCATTTACCTTAGGCTGTCTGTCTGTTCTTATTGCTTCAACCATATCAGCTATCTGGCGTATATGGCCTTCTGAACTCATTTGTTTTATCGGATCATTTGCTGAGCTTGACGTATTGTCCTTGCCTATATTTCTTATCTCTTTATCCCCTTCTTTTGGGGTTTCAAAATCCCACTTTTCGATTTTTTCTCCATTAATCACAACTGAACCTTTTTCTCCATGAATTGAGATCACAGGATCATATCCTGGATATATAGATGTCGTTCCAGTTATTATTCCTAGAGCCCCGTTTCTTAACTTAAGCGTTGCTACAGCTGTATCCTCGACTTCTATGTTACGCGCTAATGTCGCAGTATAAGCGTATATACTTGATACATCTCCAGCCAGATAATAGAGAGCATCTATTGTATGTATTGATTGATTCATTAACGCTCCACCGCCATCAAGAGCCCATGTCCCCCTCCATTTTCCACTATTATAATACTCCTGACTTCTAAACTCCTTACATACTCCGCTTACAAAAACCAGTCTCCCAAATCTACCCTGTTCAATAGCCTCCTTTGTCTTTACTATTGCTGGTTTAAACCTTGTTGGAAAGATTACACACAGCTTTAAATTGTTTTCCCTGCATGCATCTATTATCCTGTCGCACTTTTCTAACGTTATATCCAAAGGTTTTTCCACTATAAGATGTTTTCCTTTTTCTGCGGCTTTAAGAGCAGATTCCATATGCATTCCACTTGGAGTGCATATGTTCACAATATCTATATCATCCCGTTCTAACATCTTCGCATAATCCATGTAAGCATCTGCATTATATTTATCTGCAAGCTGCTTTGCCTTTTCCTCAACTATGTCCGCTACTGCCACCAGTTTTGCGCCATCAATCTTGGATATTGCCTCTGCATGAAATGGACCTATATTGCCTGTTCCTATAATTGCAAATCTCAGCTCATCAGCCATTATCTTATACCTCCTTTAACCAGCACTTCTACCTCTTTTGATGGAGGAACCTCCAGTTCCCATCTCTTTATTTCTTTACCATCATTTTCCACCACTGTTGTTGGAATGCTATCTACATTATAGAATGCGCCTTCTGCTAAGCCCTCAACTGTGTCCATATCATAGAAAGACATCTTAACCCGGTTAGACATATTCCATTTTGGTATAAAGAACTCCAGTTTATTTTTTGTAGTCTTGCACTTTGCGCAGTTGGGCTTACCAAATACCTTTATACTTGTACTCTCCGCCATAATACATGTCTCCCTTCAGGCTATTTTATATTGCCCTTTTTGCCTATCCCTTAATTCTCCAAGCTTTGATTTATTCCAGTTATTTACCCTGCTGAAATATCCAACGATTCTTGTTATACCATATACATCCTCGCTACCACAATTACCGCATGCATCAACCAGACCCCGAGTAGTCTTGCTACAACTGTTACAGATTGTAAATTCAGGAGATATAGCTAGCTGTGCAGCTTTTGTATTATGAAAAGTCTTCTTAACAAGATTAAATATGCTTTCAGGAGAAGGCTTTGCCTCCCCAATAAATGCATGCAGGATAGCACCTGATTCTATCATTGTATGAAACTTTGCCTGCTTTTCTATTCTTTCCACCAAACCTATAGGAGCATCTGCGCGGAAATGAATAGAATTAGTATAATAGTATTCATCCTGAGCCATATTGCCTTTTACTATATCCTTGCTTTCAGGATATTCTCTCATATCCACCTTTGCAAGGCGTCTTGCTGCGCTCTCTGCTGGTGACTCTTCAAGCGCAACTCTTAATCCGTGTTTTTGCTCATATTTCTTAGTAGTCAGATTCATAAAGGAGATTATTTTGAGACCCAATTTATATATATCTTCACCTTCATGAAGTTCCTTTCCAGTTAAATACTGAACACATTCATTAAGACCTATAATGCCAATTATGTAAGTAGCCTCATCAAGATCAACATACTGTCTTCCATCCTTTGCCTTTTTACCAATCTGCCATAATGGCATGCTTTTATCTTTCATAAGAGATGCAATAAATTTTTTCTTTTGTATGTGAGCTATCATAGCTAAATCCATTGCATGTTCAATTTCCTTATAAATACCGTCTATATTTCCTTTACCAGCTCTGTAGGCTGCTTGCGGCAGATTTATGGTAACATTCTGAAATCCACAGAAGCGCATGCTTTCAGGATGTTTTATCATATAATCATCTTTTATCTGGGTTCTCAGACGACAGCAGGCACTGAGTGTAACCTCATCCCTGTCAAACACAAAGTAGGGAGTCCCATTCTCGCTTGCTATTTTACACGCATATTTAACGAGCTCAAGTTGTTTTGGGTCATTGAATGTTTCCTCACTTATATGCAGATCCATTTTAGGAAATGCAAATACATTTCCATAGCGGTCCCCGGATCTCCATACATCCATCATTGCCTTACTAAATTTCTGAGCCCATGGTTCATACTCTGCATAAGTCTTGCCTGTGTATTCTCCCTTTGGTCCTATGGCTTCAATATTTTTTAGATATCCAGGAATACCTGTATGAATATTAAAGTCCAAAAATAATGTTTGTCCTCCGCGACTGAATGCATTTTGGCTGGCGCTAAAGATCAGATACTGCGCCTCCTGGCGCATTTCTTTCTCGCTCATTCCAACAACATATGGGGCATAGAAGATATTTATATACCCAACACCCAGAGCTCCTGCATAATAAGCCTGCATGGATGCTAAAAATGTATTTAAGTGTCCTGTCAGGGTTCTGGCGTGAGAAGCCGGAGCTGAGGAGGTGTCTAAATTTACTAATTCAAGTCCATACTTTTTTATGTATTCCAGAGAATGAGAGGAACAATATACTCTTGTAGGATATCCAAGATCGTGCAAATGAATTATTCCTTTAAGATGCGCTTCGGCAATGTCAGAACTAAATATCTTCCGTAAAGCATATTGCTTTAAAGTACTCTCTGCAATTGTCAAGTTTATCGCTTCCGGATTGTTAACAGCAATATTGGAATTCTCGTTACTTTTAGAAAAGACAAGTTGCTCTATGTCAAATATTGGCATTCCCAATACCTGCTGCTTTGAAAGTTTTTGTTTATATCCATTGATAAACAGCTCATTATCTACCAGCTCTCTTATAAGGGATGTAGAAATCTGTGTAAGACCAGATGTAAAGATGTTTTCTTCAACAGACGTGGCTATTTTGTCTGCTATTGACTGAGACACACCGGCCTCTTTTACAAGAGCCATTGATATTTTCGCTTTATTCCATGGAAGAATTTCGTCAGCAGTAATAGTTGACACAAAAAGAGATAGATCCGTAGTTGTTGCTTTTGCTTTCTTCTCCTTTCTAACCTGAAGCATTTCCCGCAAGCGGCTGCGCTCATTTCTATAGAGGATATACGCCTTAGATGTTTTAGCATGCCCTGTTTCAATAAGCACTTTCTCTACAATATCTTGAATTTCTTCTATTTCAGGGATCTTATCTCTGAAGTTTTGCTCAAGATATGAAGTTATAGCATTGGTTAATTCTTCAGCTACTGCTTTATCCTGTCCGCCAACAGCTGTTGCAGCTTTAAAAATAGCCTGCATAATCTTGTTTTTATCAAATGAAACTATTCTGCCATCCCTTTTTCTAACTGAGGTAAGCGTACGTGTATTTGCCATCTTTAACATCCCCTATTTTTGATTATAGTCTTTGCATGATCCAGGAAATCTCCTATATCCTCAAATTGACGATATACTGAAGCGAATCTTACATATGCAACTGCGTCCAAATCGTGCAGCTTTTTCATAACCAGTTCACCTATTTCCTCTGAGGCAACCTCCTTATTCATGCCATTCCAGAGTTTTCTCTCTATGTCATTTACTATCTGCTCCAAAATATCCATGCTTATAGGCCTTTTTTCACAGGCTGTTACAATGCCATTTAGAAGTTTCTCCCTGTCAAACTCCTCCCTGCGATTATCTTTTTTAACAACCATAATTGGAATCAACTCTATTTTTTCATAAGTAGTAAATCTCTTTGCGCATTTCAAGCACTCTCTTCTTCGTCTTATAACATTATTTTCTTTGCTTTCTCTGGAATCAATTACCTTGTCTTCCTGATGAGCGCAGAATGGACACTTCATTTAAAAGAATACCCTATATTGTGCAAAAAAAAATATAACACCCAACATATAGGGTGTCAAGGCAAAAAAATTTTACTCCTCGTACTCTAGCTCTTTGTCATTTAAGACATCAAGCTGAATACCAACTTGTTTGAACATTTTTCTGGTTAAACTGGCAGTATGATATTTTTTTTGACATACAACCCGTTTAATGCCAGCAGCGATTATTATGCGAGCGCATACTGAACATGGCTCCATTCTGACGTAGAGAGTAGATCCTTCTAAGGCTACACCTATTCTAGCTGCATGCACAATGGCATTTTGTTCTGCATGAATAGTGCGGACACAATGATCATGCAATTTCCCCGAATTATCTTCTTCTTCAGTTGATTTAATCATTAAATGCCCTTTTTCATCACAATGAGCCAGTCCTGGCGGAGAACCAACATAACCAGTAGAGAGAATATGATTATTTCTAACGATCACACAACCAGCCCGCCCGCGTCCACAAGTAGCTCGGGAAGCTATTGTGTCCATTATCTTCATAAAATAACTATCCCAATTTTGTCTTTTACTCATTAATTCTACTTCCTAAAATCTGACTGAGCTGGATACATCTTTTTCTCCTGACTCATATTCTTCATATTTCTTTTCGGATGTTTCCTTTCTCCTCTCTGTGTACAGGCTTCTGAATCTGACCTTGCCGCCTCTGTATGCAGATAAGTTAAATGATATAAAGAAACCCGTTTCATCCGGATTATCGGACCTGTTTCTTGTACGCACAATAAATTCTACATCCCAGCAGCACATATTATGCCAGATTGAAAACTCCTGTTTTTCCCAGGCAGATCTCTCCACATCATACATATTATACGCTTTAACAGCCCATTTTTTGTTAATTTCCCATCTTGTAGAATTCTCCCATAAGTGTCTATCTGTGTCATTGTTATATCGTAATCCAAAGGATGTCTCAAATTTATCTACAGGACTAAAGATAATGTCTCCGCTTATTGAACTTAATTCATCCCTATACATGTCATAATTGCTCTCAGTACGTATACCAAGCTTATTCGTAGGGTTTATTTGTAGATCACTTGAAATGTCTGTAAAACGATGCGTAGTGTGTATGTTTTGATCATACTTTGTTCCAACGTTCCAGTACAATATCTCTCTTTTACTATAACTTGTCGTTTTAATTAGTTTATTATCTTTATCCATTGTTATGTCTTCATGTTTTTTCTTAATTTGTATCCTGTTTATCAATGAAAGGTCAAAATAGTCCAGATCTGCCAGTCTGTCAAGTTCGTCAAAATAATAGAGATCACTCTGATCCATTTGAGGCGAAGGTCTATAATGGTAGCTTGCAATCGGCTCAACTACGTGTCTTATCTTATTTATTTCTCCGAGTTCATTTACCTCCATTGTCTTATATAACTTTGTACTTGCCTCAATATCGCCCCTATGGACTCCTCTAAGCACATTATCTTTGCCGTATTTATCCTCGCTGAACCATGTTTCTTCATATCCTACAGAAGGATCTATTCTTAACCATCCAAAATACTTACGCGGCATAGAGAGTGTATTACCCACATCCACGCGCTGTCTCTGAAAATTATCAGATTCCTTTTCAAGATTTACAGCACTGCCCTCCAGCTTATAGAAAAATGATGAATCCCCTATTCGCTGTTTACTCGTTCCAAAATCTATCTCCGGCAGACGGTCTATTACATCGTCATAAAAATCATGCATGCGCTTTCTTACAAGCAGGCCAACATAATAATCATTCCATGTCTGAAAAAGGGATAAATAAGTCTCTGGATTTCTTGTAAGTGACTCTTCTTCCCACCCTTTCAAGTATTCCTCATCAAAGAAATCCTCATTGTAGTCAGGATCACTGAGCTTTTCTATCTTAGTAGTACCGTAGAGCCCTCCTCCAAAATCTTGTTTGTGTCTATAATACAGTTTCCATCTATTCCATTTATCATCTTTCTCATCAGAAATGGCTACTCCATATTCATCCGTGTGATCATCTCCGATTTCTTTATAGTAATCCTTGCTTTCATATATCTGATATCCATACAAATATCCTTTACCTCCATCGGTCCTATAGTCAATATCAAGTCCCTTTCCCATAGGAAATCGTGCTTCATCTATTCCTTCTTCCGGATATTCATGTTGTCTGCCCCATCCTCTTTGCTCAATATAATCTCCATATACCCGACCGAATAAGTTCTTGTTAACATACCAATTATAATAAGCAAGAGTCATCCATCCATCGCGGTTATTACTCCCAAGCCAGATAACCCACCCATAAGGAATATGTTTCAAAGGAAATGCATATACAGGCGTATAAAAAACAGGAATCCCCTTGAAAGACAGAACAGCGTTGTATACCCAGATTCTATCATCAAGAATAATCTTCATTCGACTTGCTTTTATTACATAATGAGGCGAAGTTTTAGGGCATGTTGTAAGAATTGCATTATGAACATCATATTCTTCCGCCGAAAGCCTCTCCATATTCTCCGCATCCCAAAACCATGGCGGAGTGCGTCCTTTTATGCTTTCTACTGTTGCCTGTCCACTCAGAATATCATAGGTTATAATTTCTGCTTGTATCTTATTTTCATTTTCAAAAAAGGTTACATCCCCTTTGGCAATGATCTTCTTTTCTGTTAGATTTACTTTGCACCAGTCTCCTGTCATACGTATGGGCTTATATTTAACTTCAACATTGCCTTTGCCAATAATTACATTGCCCTGCTCTGAATATTCCAGTTGATCTGCATTTATATCAATGGCAGGCTTTGCTGGCTCTGCAACAGGTTGTGCTGCTTCCAGAGGTTTTGTTGTTTCTGGAGGGCTTGCTGTTTCCGTAGGTAATCCACCTGCTAAGGAAGAGACTGACAAGAAAAAAAGCAATAAAACGCAACAAACTAGGCTGCCTCTGGCAGCAATTTTTAATTTTAAATTCTTAATTTTTAATTGAAGATTCATAATTTAATTGCTCATAAGCTACCAAAAACAGAAAGACTATGTCAACAGAAATTCAAAATACTATATAAAGTTCCACTACTGTCCCATTATAAGTCAAACAACAACAATTGGTTAGGAGATTCACCGTTTTGAGTTTCATCATTAACATTTGTAAGTAGCTGTAAAACAGGAACTTTCTCAAATAAGGTTATACTTAAAATCTGTAGAATAGTGT
>JAUSPT010000098.1 GCA_030652805.1 bacterium
ATAAAATTCGCGTTATTCAACGCCGCGCCTTCGGCCTTCGTGATGAAGAATATTTACGTTTGAAAATATTGACATGCACATTGCCGGAAATCTAATGTCCAAATCTCTATATTTTAACCCACTCGATTGGGAGAAGAGCCACAAAAAGATTCACTCCCTGCTCTAAGCGAGTATATTTTTAAAACCATTTTTAATATTGATAGTGAGATATACCCCCATATCCTCCTAAGGGATTATGCAAGAGGAGTAATTGAATATACTGCATATTTAGGATATGACCTAAATTTCGATATTTCCAAGGTTAGACCTCCATATAAAAGTTCTTTACCGGCTCAGTTTCCTTCTAATGAAGAGATAGATTCTAAGTATAAGATTGACTATAAAGATAAAAATTTCAAAGACTATTACTGGTCTCAGAATAGTATTCTCAGTTCAATGACCACGGAATATGGACGAGGAACTGCTAGGTATCCTAAATTCCCGCTCTTAATGTAACGAGGCGGGTGGCTTGATACCTAATGTCTCATAAAGCCCCATTTGTCGCTTTGTCATTTCAGCTACCTGCAATTCTAGTCCAGGCTGTTCAAAACATTCAATAATGTCAAATTCATCCAATAATTCCTGCATCGTGTAATTCTTGAATAAATTATTATCCTGCATCTTCTTCTTGATATAGGACAAAGTGATAAGGGCGATAAATTCGACGAACAGTTTTCCATCCAGACTTTGTTCGGAAGATACGGCCAGCCGGCGCAAATTCAATCGCTCCTTCAGGTTCCCGAAGGCTTTTTCAATCATATCTTTATTCCGGTAGATCTCTAATGCCTCAATTGGATCTTTCACATCGTTACTCAGAAGGGCAAAGTATCCGTAATTTTTCTTCGCTTCCGCAATGACCTCTTCTTTGGCAACCACTTTCGCTCCTCTTACCGGGGTACTTGTCACATCAAAATATTTGGCATACTGTTTCTCATGTTCGGGATTCTTTTGGTCGCTTTCCAATTCCCCCTGCAGGGTGTACAGCAGAGTATTGAGATTCTTTTCATTTTCCAATGCCCGTTCACCGGAGTGATACAGATGGAGATACATGCGTCGCTCCCCTTTCAGTGTGTCACCTTTATAGGGACGCTCCTGGGAGTATTCCCACTTCACCGGCATGGAATAAGCGTACAGATCATACTCCGGGCTGTAATGCGTCCAACTGCGCATGCTCTCACGCACGTCATCCAGTCCGGTCCGCACAATCCCGAGGGACAGCCGGGCGGCAATCAGGAATTTCAGATGGTTTTTATATAGACTATTAATATTGTCCGCACTGTAGAATCCTCTGTCCATGACCAGTTTGATCCTGTCAAATCTTAGAAAGTTGATATCCACCAACAGTTTCTTTAGGGTTTTGACATCTGTGATGTTTCCGGCGAGTTTCCGGTAATAGAAGGGGAGATTGGACTCTTGACCGAACAACAGGGCAAGATTGATCTGTTCCAATGGTTCATGATCCTTGTTCAGGCCGTATCTGACCTGGTTTAAACACTTAGAATAACTGGATATGGAGGTTGTATCATAGGCCCAGTATTCCTGTTCCACCCGGCGTTTCCCCTGCAGACGAAAAAAATGGGCCCTGGCCTCTTCACTAATGGAGGAGAACAGATCACTGCTCCTCTGGGACGGAATGGGTTTACCGTAGGGATGCTTATGAATAGCCGCCCACCGGGGAAACCGGCTTAAAGGATTTTTATCTTCCAAAATGAGATAGTAGGCAATGGATAACAGCTGTTTATAGGTCTTGGAAAAACATGTCTTCAAATCGGCGGTCACACCAAGTTTCTCACCGATTCTATCAAAAAGATAGGTGGCGCCATAATAACTGCGGGATGCCCGGGTAACTGGAACAGGCCCTCTCTGAGTCTTGTCTGCCACGGTTGCCGATGCCTTTTTTCTGGTCGGAATAATCTGCTTTGTTTCAGGATCTACCCTGCCGATACATTTTCGTCTCGCTCTGGACTGTTTTTTTTCTTTGTCCCAGAACGAGATCGATTCGTAGGCATAGCTTATTCCGGTCTGTTTATTGGTTTGATACACAATCGCCGCCATCTGTAATTCCTCCTATTCTCGTTACATATAAATTAACATGTAACGAGGTTTAAAACAAGAGAAATTACATTTAATCCTATATTATTATTATTGTTATTCCTGTCTCATCGTTACACTACTTCGGGAATGTAGGATTTATATAAGTCGAGGACTAAAATATGACCAACAAAGATATTCTCGATTATAAAATATTTTATCGGAGGAATCTGCCTCATTATCAGCCTGAATCAGGCATTTTCTTTATTACATACCGCCTTAATTTTGATCTACCGTCAGAGATTGTTGAAAAATTAATCCAGCAGAAACAAGAATATGCAAAACGAAAAAGTGTATCTAAAAATAAAGACGAAAAATCAATCAAACTGGACTTCGAAAAACAACAATTTTATTTTGTTGATAATTATCTGGGATTGTGTAAAAATGGTCCTAAATATTTATCTGACTCAAATATTGCACAGATCGTTAAGGACAGTTTGTTCTTTATGAATAAAAAGCAATATGAGTTGTACTGTTTTTGTGTTATGCCGAATCATGTTCATATATTAATTATGCCGCAGGAGCAGAAGAGCGGGTCGTTTTATTCTTTTGCAGAAATATTAAAAGGACATAAAGGCAGCACAGCCCGGAAAGCGAATATATTTTTGAATAAAACAGGAAGTTTTTGGCATAAAGAAAGTTATGATCACTTGGTCCGGTCACAACAGGAGTTTGAAGATACTGTCTGGTATATAATAAATAATCCTGTAAAGGCGCATCTAACTGACGATTATCGTAAGTGGAATCATACCTGGATTGCCGAGTATGTTAAGAAAGAAATGGGTCTGTGACAGTGTTA